>JABEUL010000257.1 GCA_013044465.1 Acidimicrobiales bacterium | reverse complement strand
GCACAGCTACTTTTCGACGATGCGGATAGCTTCAAATACTCATAGAGTGCCAAACCTTCATCTTCAGGCATAAAGCCCTTAGTCGAAAGCGCGAGCTCCAAGAGTTTCTTATCTATTGATTTTCTAATTCCTAAGGTGTTTTTCATTTTCCATATATTCTGATCTAATTTTTTAACTCTGGATAACCTCTTGAGTAAAAAGCTTTGGTGACAATGTAAATTCCTAAATAACTTTTACAATTGCAAGAAAAGTATAAAGTGCAAAAACAACCAGAATGACTCCCGCTACTTTTCTTACTCGGTCTAAGGGAACTATCCTAACTATTGTTTTTCCTCCAAATGCTCCAATTGCAGCCACTAGTGAGAGTGCAAGCAGGGCGCCTAATCCCACAGAGAGGGGGGAGTGGTATTTAGCTGCAAGATTTATCACCATTATTTGCGTGAGGTCTCCAAACTCACCGACAAAGATTACGCTAAATGCAAGAAAGAAGATACGGTGTTTTCTCGGTATTTCTTCTTGGACCAACTCAATCCCTTCGTGAGTTTGCTCTTTTTCACTTGAGACTAAAAGATATAGTCCGCCAGCCAAAAACACAGCTGAAACAATGGATTCAACCCAAATATGAGGGAGTTGGGTCACAAGATTTCCCACAGTTGTAGCGATTACTACGTGGAGCAAAAAAGCCGTAGTAGCTCCCAGCCAGATTAAAAGTGGACGATATTTAGCCCCCAATATAACCGCCGAGATCATTGTTTTATCCGGAAGTTCGGCAGGCAGAATGATCAAGAACGTGGCTAGTGCAGCTACAAGATTCATGATTAATGCAAAGAATTATTTATTAATCACTAAGTCCGGGAACTTCGAAGGGTCTTTCGATCATCGAATACAATTCATCGGCAGGAGCAGGTTTAGCGAAGTAGTAACCCTGAATAAAATCACAGCTCATCTGGCGCAGTTTCAAGAGCTGATCAGTAGTTTCAACTCCCTCTGCAATAACTTGCAAATTAAGTGCATGGGCCAGTTGGACCACAGCGCTAACTATTGCCTCGTCATCATTGTCAGCACCCAGACCAATTATAAAAGATCTATCGATCTTAAGTGCCTCTACCGGGAACCTCTTTAAGTGAGAGAAAGAAGAGTACCCAGTCCCAAAGTCATCAATTGCTATAGAGATGCCAAGATTTCTAAATGCATTGAGTATCGAAACGGCTTCATCTGGGTCGGCCATAAGCATGGACTCCGTCACTTCAAAAACCATGTGCATGCGGTTAGTGTCTAAATTTGCAGCTGAAAGTATATCTTTAACTGCAGCAATAAGGCCCATATCTAAAAACTGTCGTGCTGAGAGATTGACTGAGATCTTAAATACTCTGCCTTCTGGAATCAACTCTTCCCACTCTTTAGCTTGGCGACAGGCTTCGGCAAACATCCAAGTTCCAAGCTGGACTATTAATCCTGAATCCTCCGCAATAGGAATAAAGCTGGCTGGAGGGATAATGCCCTGCTCGGGATGTTGCCACCTTACAAGAGCTTCACAACCTGTAACCACTCCAGTCCTAGCGTCAACCACTGGCTGATAATAAGCTCTTAATTCTCCGTGGGTAATACCGTGTCGAAGGGCGGATTCCAATTGGAGTCTCCCTGCAACTTCTGTCCCAGTCTTCTCGTCGAATATCTCGTAACGTTTCCGGCCACGCTCCTTTGCCCTATTCATGGCAGTGTCAGCATCTCTCACAAGATCATCTGCCCTTAGGGTGCCACCGGTTGACTCGGCGATTCCAACGGAAAGCGATATATGGAAAGGCTCATTATTTACGACAATGGGCTCTTCTAAAGTGCTGACGAGGCGTTCCCCCAAGGTCCCGAGACTAGTGAGGTCTTCAGTGTCTTCGCATAGAACAACAAACTCATCGCCGCCAAAGCGTGCAACTGTATCTGAGGGTCTAAAACATGCTCTAAGCCTCTGTGCAACACCTACCAGAATGTGATCACCAACAGTATGAGAAAGGGAGTCATTAACTATTTTGAAGCGGTCTATGTCTGCGAGCATGACAATCAAATGACCGCCAATTCTCTGGGTTCGATTCAGAGCCTGAGCCACACGGTCCATAAACAGGGCTCGGTTGGGTAATCCGGTTAGGGGATCATGCAGTGTCTGGTACTCAAGGGCTGCTTTTGCTCGCTTGTGATCAGTTACGTCCCTAACAAGTAGCTGCACGCTGGGCTCTCCATCATAAATGATGGGAATTCCCATAATTTCAGCGTGAATCAGCTGTGCGTCGAGCGAGACAAGACGAAGCTCCACTGAGTTCATTTCCTGACCTTGCTCAACGGGCGAGAAGGCCTCTCGTGCTATTTCACGATCTTCTGGATGAACTAATTGAACTATTGGATACCTTGAAAGTTGCTCGACATTTGACGCACCCAGAAGTCGCAGACCTGCAGGATTTGCATAAATTATGTGCTGATCACGATAAACCGCCATTGATTCAGGGGAGCGCTCAACTAAACGCCTGTATCGCGATTCGCTGTCTTCGAGTTCAATAAGTGCAACTTGGCGATCGGTCACTTCTCTGCTAACAGACAAAATGGCTTCCACAGATGGTGAATCTAGAAGGTTGCAAGCCATGGATTCCATGTATCGCCAGGAACCATCCCGTGCTTTTATCCGGAAGGTAACTGGACCCACTATTGAACCCATTTTCTTGCCCATAGAGTAAAACTCTCGCTTCACTCTTTTTACATCATCATCATGTACCAAGTCGTAGATTGGCTTCATTTTCCAGCCGGCATCATGAAGATCAAAGAATCTGGCCCCAGATGGGGTTGTCCACTGTATTTTGCCATCTTCGGAAACTAAAGAAATGATATCAGTCGAGTGAAAACTAAGCGCGTCCCAAAGCGCTGCACGCTTTTCAACGTCCAGATCCGCTGGCATTACGTTGTCGGGCCCTTCAGACAATGGCGCACCTCACTCATCGCGTTTTAAGTACTTTATACTGATCTGACTCAGACTGACCTATTAAGTATAGAAACTGAACAGCAATTTGTCACGAGAAAGTTATCTTTTATTAAAACTTATCAGCTAAGTTGCCCAAAAGCCCTGGTAAACTAGGTCTTATCCGCTTTTCGAACTCCACATTGACCAACAGG
>JABEUL010000256.1 GCA_013044465.1 Acidimicrobiales bacterium | reverse complement strand
CGGGTTTTTCTTGGCCGATGACCAATACGTTGAACCAAGTGAAACAAAAATCTATTGAAAGGTGGAATCTTGACCAAATTTGACTACGATGTATTAGTTGTTGGCTCGGGATTTGGTGGTTCTGTTACAGCTCTTAGAGCAAGTGAAAAGGGCTACCGTGTTGGCGTCATTGAATCTGGAAGGCGCTTTGGTCCGGATGATTTTGCCAAGACATACTGGAATCTCCGCAAGTACATGATTATGCCAGCCATTGGGTTACGAGGAATACAGAGATTGAACATCATGAAAGACGTTGTCATCCTCTCTGGAGCGGGTGTGGGAGGCGGATCTTTAGTCTATTCGAACACCCTGTACGAACCGAGAGATCCATTTTATGCGGATCCTCAGTGGGGAGACATCACTGAATGGAAGCAAGAACTAGCTCCTCATTATAAAATGGCCAAGAAAATGTTGGGAGTAGCTAAAGTTCCCTATGACACGCCAGCCGATGAAATTATGCGTAAATTGGCAAAGGAACTAAAAGTTGAGGATAGCTTTAAGTACACAGACGTTGGAATTTTTTTTGGAGAACCTGGCAAGAAGGTTGCGGACCCCTTTTTTGGTGGATTTGGGCCAGAGAGGTCGGGTTGCGTGCAGTGTGGTGGCTGTATGGTTGGCTGCAGGCACGGTGCCAAAAATACATTAGACAAAAACTATTTATATTTGGCAGAAAAACTTGGCGCCAAAGTTTACCCTGAAACTAAAGCGATTGATCTTTGGGCTCTGCCTGGCGGTGGCTATGCTGTCAAGACAGTTCGTCCAGGGTCTTGGTTTTTCAACAGGGAAAAGACATTAACAGCAGAGCAAGTTGTCTTTTCAGCCGGCGTGCTTGGCACCATGCGTCTCTTGATGAAACTCAAAGATGAAAAACGCCTTCCTAATCTTTCGGATCGCCTGGGCGACGTAGTGAGAACTAATTCGGAAGCAATTGTTGGTGCAACAGCTCGGAAAGTTCCAGATTTTGACCTTACCAAGGGTGCATCGATCACTTCATCTATTTTCCCGGATGAAAATACTCACATTGAACCATGTCGTTATCCAAAGGGATCAAATACCATGGGACTACTTTCGACCATGATGGTTGACGGAGGGGGAAGGATTCCAAGGCAGGTTAAATTTCTATTGCGAGTCATAACGCATCCCAGGGAGTTTATTGCGTCTCTCTCGGTTCGACGTTGGTCCGAGCGAGCAGTAATTTTACTGGTCATGCAGTCCATAGATAACTCTATGAAACTTGTGCGAAAGCGAGGATTTCTCACAACCAGGAGGGGATCAAAACCTGCACCCACTTATCTTCCGATTGCAAACGAAGCATCCAGAATTGTGGCCAAAGAGCTAGGTGGAGATCCCTGGGGCTCATGGGGCGAAGCACTCTTAGATATCCCAACCACTGCCCACATAATTGGTGGAGCATGCATTGGAAAATCAGCTGATGACGGGGTGATTGACCCGTACCATAGAATTTATGGTCACCCAGGTCTTTATGTGGCCGACGGCTCGGCTATATCGGCGAACCTCGGGGTTAATCCCTCACTGACAATAACCGCTCTCACCGAGAGAGCTATGTCATTTTGGCCCAACAAGGGAGAAACGGATCCAAGGCCTCCTCTTGGAGAAAAATACGCAAAAATTGAGGCCGTTCAGCCAAAGCATAAGATGTTTGACTTTGCTGGTAGGTAGGATCAGATTCACTCAAAGTAGTTCCTCGGTCCAGGCTAAAACTTGGGAAAGTAAAGCTCTAAATGAGAAATTCGTGAAAATTCCAGGAGTCAGTGTTAAATTGTTTAGAGCGTTAACCGAGAGGTAATAGTATGAGCAATGTTCCAGGAGGTCCCGGTTGGCTATTGGGCCAAGACGGGAAATGGTATCCACCTGATTGGCAATCAAACCCAACTTCTATTCAGCCACCAAATCCGGTTGGGCCTTATCAGTATCCGACAAATCCACAGACAGCCTTTCAACCAGCAAGTGGCATCGCTTCCCCCTACGGTGGTCCTGTCTCGTATAAGAACGGTGAAACCCCAAGAGCTGGAAAGAGCTCCAAAACTCCATTAATTTTGGCAGTAGTAATCGTCATTATTGTAGTTATTGGCGCAGCAATAAGCGGAGTTTTTCTTTTATCAAATAAATCAACTGCGACGCCTGTTAGTTCGGTTGAATCTTATTTGCAGTTTTTCAAGAGTGGCAATTTTAATTCTGCATGCACTTTGGTAATTGGAACGGATTCCAAGACCTGCACAACTAAATTGGCCAGTTCGAGTGCGCAAGTAACATTCACCAAGTTTCAAATATCAACTAGAAACTTCACGGTCTCTGGCAACCAGGCCCTCGTTTCGCTAACAGGCACTTTTTGCACGAGTTCGAAACTGTTTCCAGGTGTTAAGCTAATCTGCAAGTCAAATAATAATCCAAATTTTGGCTTGCCTTCACCAACTCTCTCCTTTGCGACCCAGTGGTCAAATCTATTTGCGGAAGGGGCTAACAAAAGTCCTTTTGTCATCTTGTGTGAATTGCAAAATGGAAAGTGGTATGTGTATCTATTATTAAATTCAATTTCACAACCAAATAGTGGGGGTTCTAATAATTCGGGCTCTAGGAACTCTTCAGGAAGCTCAACCACCACACCTTCGGGAGGAAGTTCGGGCAGTTCAGGAAGTTCAGGAAGTTCAGGAAGTTCGGGCAGTTCAGGAAGTTCGGGCAGTTCGGGCAGTTCGGGCAGTTCGGGAAAAACTGGTAACACAGGAAATGTTGCTGCGTCATACCGAGACAGTTCAAGATGAAATTCAGCTAGGATTTGGTTGCAGCTAAGGAAATCTAAATCAAATTGCCGACGAAGCTAGTTCCTCCATTTCAGTAAAAAGGCGGTAGTAAATGTTTAGAAACATCCACCGAGAGCTTTCTGGGAACTAATATAACAAGCTTTGCAAATAGTGCATCTAGAATTTAGATGCTTAGCAACGCAACTAACCTGTTGGCAAGTGGACCTTTTTAAGAATGTTATGCGGGTTTGAATCGTTATTAGTTATACGCAGAGTGGGACTTCTTTGATTTGAAAGATAGATTGTTTTTCAATGCAATCTAAGTGGCAAGTGTTCACTTCCATCCAGAACATGGCTTAAAGATATCGCAGTCGGATGCCAGGTTATTAGAATACCGATTCGACTAGTAAAGCTAGTCAAGATATTGCCGTAGTCGAGTCCCTCTTCACAATTTCTCAATGATGCAGACAATG
>JABEUL010000255.1 GCA_013044465.1 Acidimicrobiales bacterium | reverse complement strand
GAGTTCCCACTTTACAATGCAACAATCCTTACCCCATAAAGCTAAACCCCTGGTCATTCCCGTGTGGTTACCCACATTCATACCGGAAGACCCCCTTTTAATCCACTGTATAAGTGTGGCAATGTTTGATTCGATGGCATTGGCTATCCTGATAAGGCTCAAGTGATCGGCGGGGATTTCGTAGAAGTGATAATTGATCATTGGTTTTATAAGCAGGTGACAGCTTTTTCGTATTAGCCTGGCTGCTTTTTCGGCCTCTCGTCTTGACTGTGCCGTACAGGTCTTATGGCCGTTGGCATTTGTTTTTGTCTAGAGTGATGTCGGGGCTTGTTAGCCTCATTTTTTCGAGATTGGTGGAGTTCATTTTTCCTAGACATAGCAATACTTAAGTGGAGAAAAATCTCGTCTTACCCACTCGTCAAACTCATTTATTCAGAATAGATTGAGATTAAAGGTTGCGTCGTGGCTTGAGGTTTAAATTTATTCCCGAAAATTTGAGTCAGGAATCAGGAATGCCTTTTCCTAAATGCTCGTTAGGTTTGCATAAGCTGCTCAAGTATCAACTGACTTGGATCATCTGAAATATTTCTAGGTGAGGGGGAATTGAAATCAATTGAATCCCTTTTTTCAAGCGAACTCTAGGAACTGTGAACTCAGCTTTGACGTTTTAGTCTACCCTGGAGTTTTTCTCGAAGCTATAAGTTGGAGATCCCTTCGAGAACGGCGAGCCCCGATAAAGGGTCTCTCAAAAGCCAGATATGATAACAGTGAAAGTGGCACAATTACCGCAATTCCAACGGCAAAACCAACTGGCACGTTTACAATTCCTCCGTGGAAAACGCGATCAACTCGAGGCAGTACAAAGTCTTGAAGTATAACTAGATTCCAGATATACATACTATAAGAGATCATTCCAATAAATCGAATCCACCTGCGCCCTAACGCATGATTCCACGATTTCCACCCTAAGACCACGCCAAGTAATATCGCTGCATAAGCCACTCCGGACAATTGGTCAATAGCAACATATCCATAACGCCAGTGGTAGAGCTTCACCTGATTGAATACCACCAATAGTCCAAGCAGTATCAGTCCGCCAGCACCCAACCCTTTCCATACAGTCTGCAAGTTTCGATTTGCCCACGGCCCTTCTGAAGCCGATACGTAGCAAAGGCTTGCTGCCATGCCTACTCCAAACACAGGCAAGTACTGTAGCATCTCAGGAGCGTGCACAAATTGGTCAAAATGACCTCCTATCCTGTGCAAAAATAAAGAAGCAGCATAAGCTGCAACAGATACGATGCCAATACTGGCGAAGATATCAGCTACGGCCCAATATTTACTACGACGTATTGATGAAACAACAAGCACTGCGATGGCAGGAAGTATTAGATAGAATTGCACTTCAATAGCCATGGTCCAATATGCTGGGTTAATGCTCATGTAAGTAGATTTCAATAAATTATTGGCCAACACGAAATGAAGGCCGATATCCTTAGCACCGAATGCCGAATTGCTGGTGAGTGATATTGCAAGCACGAAGATAATTAATGATGCCCAATACGCTGGCAGGATGCGCAATGCTCTCCGCTCAGAGAACTTCACAGTTGAAGGAAAGTTCCGATCTGAAAAAGCTGCTTTCGAATATGGCAAAAATAGCAAGAATCCACTTAGAACAAAAAATAAATTTACGCCGGTTTGGAATAGATACCAACCCGCTATGCTTCGTTGCACCATTGGATTTGTACCTGAATAATACTGGAATAAATGCTTTAGAACCACAAGAAGTACAGCACAACCTCGAAGTCCATCTAACGAATCAATATTTCGACCGGTAGTTGACACCGGTTGTGAAATATTAACAAACCATTTCCACGCCGTTCGAAGAATTTACAACCATAGTCAATAACAATCTTTCGACGTGACATTTTTCCCAAATCTTACGCTCATACTCTTCTAAGTTCTTGATCTACACTATTCATTTTAGTAATCCATCACGTTTCGAACCCATGAGCTTTTATACTATCCCAACTTAACCGCGACCATTCAAGCAATCACATTATATAGTTGTGTGTATTCGAGAAATGACTCCTTCTGTGTGGGAAATTAGATCTTGCAGCGTAAACAATACCGTAGACAATGAGGTCCCCCCTCGACTTTGACAGCAATGTCTCGATATTTTGACTGTTTGTTTCCGGAAGTAGGATTATTTGTTTTGTCAAGCATTTGATATATATTCCTGCGGAGAGCGCCGGGCCATGGGAACTTATATTTGACATGCTTTATCTCAAAGTTGGTAAAAGGGCTGGACGTGATTATCTTTCGATTGTTCGTGGATACTGTGACCCTTCATCTAAGCGCTCGCGTACGAGGATTATACAATCACTTGGATATTTGGAGGCGTTGAAAAAGAAATACGATGGCCCAAAACCGCATTTCACTTCCATATCAAAGGAAATGATCTCTTAGTGGGAAGCAGACCATGCACAATTTACGCTTAAGGCAAGTCGACTAACTCCTTTGTCCAAATCATCAGGGATTAGGAAGAACTTGGGTTATGCGGCCCTAAGTTTGATCTATCACGAACTCTCCCTGCATACTTTCTTATATAACAAGTCACGCTCATGGAAAAGCCACTACCCGATTAATGAAATCATGAAGCTGCTGGTCTTCTCTAGGATTCTTTCACCAGCTTCCAAGAAGCGAACCTATGAGGAAAAAGACAAGTTCTTTGAGAAGATGGACTTTAGTCAAGATGACCTCTATCGCTCCTTGGGCAGCATTAACACTTTAAAAGATTCAGTCCAGTTCATCTCAACAGGAAAATGAAAGAGCTATACAACCGCAGCTCGGAACTCGTTTACTATGACGTGACCAACTATTACTTTGAAATTGACGATCAAGATGAGTTCGGGAAAAGAGGGGTTTCCAAGGAACACCGGAAGGATCCAATCATTCAGATGGGCTTATTTACAGATTCAGCTGGAATACCCATTAGTTACCGTCTTTTCCCAGGAAATACCAATGACTGTGAAACACTAATCCCATTGGTTGCTGACATGAAAAAGGAGTACGGCATAAAGCACACTATTGTTGTGGCCGATAAGGGCCCAAACACTTCTGACAATATTGCCTTCAACATAATTGCATGCATCGATGATTCAAACCTCCAGAAGCCAACTCGCGCTTTCTATTTGCTCGTTAGTGTAACTGCACTAGCTAAGCTACATGAAGGAAATCGAAATATAGATACCAGCAATCAGCAAATTTGCTCAGTTGATATCTAGACTATTTACTTCTGATGGGGGCTGGATTAGGCGATTCAGAGCGCTTGCTCAAGACATTACGGGGCACTTCAATGCAACAGCTTTCTGATTTGACACAAGCCCGAGTGAGGTCCCACAAAAGGGCTCCCCGTTTAAGGATGCGCTTGAAGAAGTCGGAAAAGCATTGATTGCCATTACACTGCAACTAGGTGATGGGAAGTCATGGCAAATGATCTTAATGGCTACTACTTGATTAATGCTTTGCAACACGAACTCACACCATAAAACTCCTCCTTAATCTACCAAGCCAATTTTTGTCACTCATGAATAGTAGAAGTGGAGAGTAAATGGCTGACAATTATGGAGAACGATAAAATCGGGAAGAGGACATCTCTCCCTTTTAGGTACTGGAAATATTCGATTGGCGGATGTGGAAAGCTGGCTGGATCAAAAAGTGGAGAGCTGGTTCGAAAGTTTGCTTGATAGAGTCATACGACTTCGGAAAATGAACTAATAACGCTTTCATTGCCAATTGTCGACCAATAAACCGGAAAATGAGGAAATATCAGCGCTACTGAAAGAAGCCGATATCCGAATCCCTACTAGCCACATAGAAGGTACTCCGAAAGTAATTTTAGAGGCAGCTTCATCTGGCCTTCCCTTCAGTGATCCATGGCAATTCTGGCCTCCAGGGCAAATAATGATCAAGATTTCATCGACTAGAGGCTTGCAAATGACAAGGCCTGACGTTTAGCTACGGGGCATAATGAATTTAGCAATATTAAAGAATTCTCACGGGAAGATATTTCACTCTTGGGCGGAGGAACTAAAGAATTTGTTTGGCGATAAATCACACCTATGATCTAATTAGTAGTAAAATAAACTGGTTAAAGTTGTTCGTTTAATAACTAAATCAAATAATTTCCAGAATCGAGCGTTATGAGCACATCAGCGGTAAATGACAAGGATCGCTTAGGATCGCTAATAGGGAGACACATTGGAGTTTTGCAGGCAAGTTTTGATTCAGTAGCATGGATTGTTGCGATTGTTTGTGCAACTTATGCAAGACTTAATTTTAATGAAGATCGGGTTAGTTGGCTCGGGGTATCCATAATTTTACCAATTGCAATACTTGCTCAAATAGATGCTGGTATATTCATGGGGCTTTATAGCGGTCGCTGGCGATTTGGAAGTTTTGAAGAAGTAGGGGCATTGGTCAGAACAGTTCTGGTTGCGGCATCGATTATTTTTTTGGTCGACGCATTTTTACTTCCAGGCCGAGCCGTTCCGCTTAGTTCAGTGTTGATTGGCGCAGCATTAGCTTTTTTATTTATGTGTTTCGGGCGCTGGTGGTGGAGAGCGAGAACTGAACGTATTAGCTCATTTACTGGCAACCGGCCAAACAAACTTGTCATTTTTGGAGCCGGTGAAGCTGGATATCAAGCTCTGGCAGCCATACGTCGAGATTCAAATTGTGGCTGGGAGCCAGTTGCACTTGTAGATGATGATCCCTTAAAAAGGAATTTGAGAATTTTTGGAGTTGCAGTTGTCGGGAAAAGTTCAGAAGCTGAAAGGATCTTAAGGAAATACGAAGCTAATACGTTATTAATTGCTGCGCCAAGTGCACCTATTGAGGTTTTTATTGTTCTTAATGATACGGCAACCCGCCTTAAGAT
>JABEUL010000254.1 GCA_013044465.1 Acidimicrobiales bacterium | reverse complement strand
GGGATTCAACGCCGTGCCAACACTTGGAGAAGAAAGGGCATAATTTCTACATCTTTCTACATCTGCTTCGATGCCACTCACACATTTATCAGCCAAAGCTCTTGAAACAGATGCGACCAATCTAATCGATTCCAGTAAGTTTCTTGCAATTACTGGAAGCATTACATTAAGTTCAAGATTCCCAGCCGCCCCTCCAAATGCTACTGCAGCATCATTGCCTATCACTTGAGCCACGACCTGACATACCGCTTCTGGAACTACTGGATTTACTTTTCCCGGCATAATTGATGATCCAGGCTGTAAATCGGGCAGGTGAATCTCGCCCAGTCCACATCTTGGGCCAGAAGACATCCACCTCAGATCGTTTGCAATTTTATATAGCGAAACAGCAATTGTTTTAACCATGGAAGATGCTTCGACGAGTGCGTCTCTGCCGCTTTGGGCTTCAAAATGATTCCGTGCTTCATAAAAACCAAGGCCAATCGAATTGCTTAATTCAGCAATCACTCCTGTAGCAAAACCCTCAGGAGCATTAAGTCCAGTACCCACCGCAGTGCCTCCTAAAGGAAGCTCCAACACTCTCACCAGAGCAGCGTTAAGCCTTTCAATACCATAAGCAATCGCTGCGCTGTATCCACCGAACTCTTGGCCCAAAGTCACAGGTGTTGCGTCCATTAGATGAGTTCTGCCAGATTTGACTACTTCTTTAAATTCATCTGCTTTATTACCTAAAGTTTGTGAAAGATGTTCAAGTGCTGGGATTAAATCACTAGTAATAGCAGTAGCACAGGCCACGTGCATAGCGGTCGGGAAAACGTCGTTGGAGGACTGTGAGGCATTTACATCGTCATTTGGCTTAACTACACCACCGGTTATCTTTGAAGATAAATTTGCAAGAACTTCATTCATATTCATATTTGATGAAGTTCCTGAACCAGTTTGAAAGACATCCACTGGAAATGCTTCCAAATGCTCACCTTTTATGATTTCCTCGGCACCTTTTACGATTGCCTCAGAAGTGGTTTTTTCGATAATGCCAAGTTTCGCATTGACAATTGCAGCACCTCGTTTAATCTCAGCTAGGGCAATAATAAGTGACTTTTCTATGCCCTTACCTGAAATTGGGAAATTCTCGACGGCTCTCTGGGTCTGAGCGGACCAGAGAGCTCCTTTGGGCACTCTGACTTCGCCCATAGAGTCATGTTCTAGCCTCCAATCAATTTCTCCCCCTTGATTTTCCGCATTTAAAGATTGGTCATTTTTGGTCATCTCTACTACCGTACCAGGAAAAATGGCACTTATTTTTAGCTGAAAAGCAAATTGCATCGTTGTTATTAATAGCCCTATTCAATTGATTGATTGTATTGGCTAGGCAGACTTGGTTAAACTGGCCATTGTGAATCTCGACCAACGATTCTTCGTGAGTCGCCCGAGCTCCAAAGGCCTGTTGCGTTATATCACCCCCATAGTTGGGTTGCTTGTTGTACTCTCTTTACTTATATCCATTTATGACACTAAGCCAGCAAGCGCAGATCAAGTCCAGACTCTACAGCAGCAAGCAGCTTCAATTGCTAGTCAGATAAATTCCGAGAACTCTCAACTGGACCAGCTATCCCAGCAATACTATTTGGCTCAAGAGGCTCTATCTAGCATTCAGGGACAAATTGCCGCAGCAAAAAATAGTATCGCAAAGTTAAAAGCAAACCAAGGCGCTCTAAGAAACCAGCTTAGGGAAGAAGCCATCACCGCTTATATTGAGGCAGGTTCAGGCCAATCCATTGAAAATGCAATAAATTCAAATGCTGACACCATTGGTCTTCAACAGGGTTATGTCGCAACTGCTACTGGGAATGTAAGCGACACTTTGGCGGCTCTTACTCGAAACCAAGACCAACTCAACGCCCAACTCTCCTCTTTGAGCCAAAATGAAGTCAAAGCTCAGAGCACTCTAGATAGCTTGAAACAAAGTCAAGGTGCAGCTTCAGCAATCCAGCAGAAGCTGCAAAATACTGAATCGGGCCTTAAGGGTCAGATTGCTCAATTAGTAGCCCAGCAGCAAGCACAAGCCAGAGCTGCCGCTGCCGCTGCCGCTGCCGCACAACTCCAAGCTGCCCATCAAGCTCAAGCTGCACTGCTAGCTAGACAAGCGGCAAGTTCTCTTTTACAAGGTGGAAGTTTTTCTCAAAATGCACCTGTTCCAGTTGGAGCTGGACCTGGAATAGCCGCAGTTAGAGCAGCAGAAAGCTATATCGGGGTTCCATATGTTTGGGGAGGTACTTCAAGATCAGGGGTGGACTGTTCAGGCCTTACATTGCTGGCTTGGCAAGCTGCTGGAGTTTCTATTCCCCGAGTAGCCCAAGATCAGTACTACGCCACTGCCCATCTCTCGGTTGACAATCCATCTTCTTGGCAGGCAGGAGATCTTCTTTTCTACGGCGGGGGGCCGAATTCGATTTCCCATGTTGCTATGTACATTGGAAGTGGTGAAGTTGTGGAGGCACTTGAGACTGGAACGCTGGTTGGAATATATTCTGTTTATTACACCGGAGCACCAGTCGGCGTTGGTCGCCCGTGAAACCAATTCCAGTTCAATTTAATATCGGTCCCCTTCAAGTCCATACCTATGGAATTGGGCTTGCAATAACATTTTACGTTGGATACAAACTTTTTGAAAGAAGACTAAAGAACCATGGATTTAACTACGAATGGCTAACTACTGCGTTTCTTTGGGTGATAATTAGTTCAATCGTAGGAGCTCGAATTATCCATGTAATAGCGAATTTCTCTTTTTACAAAACAAATCCATCACAAATAGTCCAAGTATGGCATGGTGGTCTTTCCTCATACGGTGGCCTCTTGGGGGGAATCCCCACCGGACTATACGTGGCACGTAAAAAATGTCCTGAATTAAGTTTTGGGGTAGCAGTTGATTTAGTGGCTCCAGTTTTAATGATTAGCTGGGCAATTGGTCGGCTGCTGGGTCCTCAACTAATGATCAACGGCGGGGGCAGGCCTACAAATGAATGGTTCGGCATGTATTACGCTGGGTCAAGTCCTGATCTGAAGCGACTGCCCGTGCCGCTATTCCAGGCGATTGAGTGCGCCGCGGTATATCTAATTGTGCTTAAGATCGAAGCCAGAAAAATTAAAGGTCCTATATATATAACTGCAATATCTGCCATTGGACTATGGGATCTAACTCGCTTTTTTGACGAGTTTTTATACCTCGACTACCCAAAACGTCTGTGGGATGCCGTTGAAGTAGCTAGCCTGATTCTAGTTGCATTTGCTACTGTCGCATATGTGCTGATTGTGAGAAACTACAAAAACGCTGGGAGCCCGGTTGTGGATCGGCTTGGTCCAATTGCCAAGCTAGTAAACTTCATGTCCTACTCGTTATCTTTTTGTAACTTTGAGCTGACCCCAGCGGGTGCGATAAATACTGGAACTACTGCTCGGACAGAGGTTTCCGACCAGTCCCAGAAGGACCAGCAAATACCTGAGCAATCTCAACCCACTTCTTAGCGTTATCTCCAGTCGCTTCGATGGTCAAGTCGTCCCGATGGCGTCTCTGGGTAACAAGAAGTGCGAGATCGAGTGCACTTGTGATAATCACATCCTGACAACTTGGATCTCCAAACTCCCATATTTTCCCATCATTTGCATGTATCTCAAAACGAATACCATCTTTAGGCGCTTCTAGTCCGTGGCTCAAAAAAGACCAGCCGACAGTTCTGTGACCAAGATGAACAACGTGGTAAATTCTGGGAGTTGCCTCCCGTTTAAGTCCGAGCGCATCATAGATATCTTGCCCGTGAGCCCAAGTCTCCATGACTCTAGCTCTAAGTGCCGAAATTGCCCTCATTGGAGGGCCAAACCAAGGTAGTTTCTCGAATCCTTCCAAATTCTGAAATGCACCTCTCATCAAAGTAGATGAGGATTTCCACCAAGTTAAAGTCTCGCTGGGATCTTGAGAACGAGACATTTTGAGATGTTCTTCCATAGGATCGCCAACATAGTTCACGAACCTTTCCACTATTGTTTGAAACGCACCAGCCTCTTCAATGGCTAAAGCCTGAACTCGATCAAAATAAGCCAGGTGGCCAATGCTGTCTTGAATACTCCAAGGTGTCGAAGGAGTAATTTTTTTCCACGCAGCCAAGTCAATTTCCCCTAGTAGTGAACTCAACTCATGTACTTCAGATGAAAGATCCCTCAGGCAGCCAACAAACTCGGGGTCTTTCATCTAAAATTAGCTTCCGCAAATACCAGCACCAGAAAATGGAACCCTCAAACTTTGCTTTGGAGGCAATGAATGGCTCTTTCCAAGGCCAGTCTCTCCCATTGGAGTGGCATTTGGAGCAGTTATTACAACTGGCGCTCCAAAATTTGAAAAGTCCACAGAGAGATTTAAAACCGCTGAGATTTTGAGATAGGTACTGATTTTCTTTGGTATCAAGCTGCTGAGATTATAAGATACCCCTAAATGCCTGACATAACCATTCCCATCCACCAACAAATTAACCGGGATTGTCGCATCGGGTATGCATGGAATTGCAGAACCTAGAGAGACCTTTGCTAAAAGTTTCTTGAGATCCACGTTTACCAAGTAGCTTGTTACAGCTACTCCCCCATCGACAGAAGAAGAACCTTTTGTGACAGATCCAAGCGTACCTAATGTTGAAAGTAGCGTCTCGGGACTAAAGTCAGCCGCTATAGCTCCATTTAAGCCCTTAACAATTGAAGATATATCTTTCGACTTCCATTGTCCATTTCCTAATAGGTCCGATTTTACATAGATTGTTGAACCAACCAAGACCAGCTGCGCACTGATGGTACTCGATTTAGTTGAGCCAAATCGAGGAATTCCGCCAATACTCACATCTGCTTGCGCACTACTATTTGCCGGATTTACAGCACCAGAAGCACCTAGAGTTATATTGATATTATTCTTTTTTAACGTTCCAAAATTAAATGCAACTGAAACTGACATATTTGCATTAAAGTCATAGCTTTGGTTGACACTTGAACTAGGTGTCGAGCGTGCAACTTTGAGACTTGAACCACCAGGCACGCTTAACAACACGATTAGTAAAATTATAGAAATAACTATAGGCAAGACCGCTCGCTTCAGAAACTTCATCCCATCTGTTTCCACTTTGGGCCTCCTCTCCATGCGATGCATTCACATCGCATATAACCACTATTCGTGGTCACCTCACTTCACAGAGTAAATTATACTACCTCAGCAAATTCTATGCCAGTCTAGGCGAAATTATACAAATGAGCACTACCTGGCCCTGCTAACCTCATTATTTGTCGTCTTAGATGAATCTTCCGATTGATTTATGGATTGAAATTGCCTTTTCTACGACTTCCCTGCCTGGTCCACCATTAGTTGCCAGCTCATCAACGTCCTTGTATTTCTCACCAATCAATGCACAGGCCACACTTCCGGTGCATTTGGCAAGCGAATTGAAGTTATATCCTCCCTCTAAAATATAAGTCATCCTCGACTTATAACTCTGAACCAATTTTTCACTAAACATTCCAAAGTCTCCCGCGCTAAAGGAAAGACTGCCTAAAGGATCTAATCTATGAGAGTCAAAGCCGCTTGAAATTACAATCCAAGTTGCTCCAAAGGAATCTAAAATAGGTAGTATCAAGTTCTCTAGACCCATCAACATAACATCACCTGTTGTCCCTCTCGGATATGGCAGATTTAGTGTCGTCCCAACTGCTTCACTATCTCCTACCTCGTCAATATCACCTGTTCCCGGATAGAGCGGCCATTCATGAGAAGAAATATAAAGCACATCCGGCCTCTTCCAAAAAATATCTTGCGTCCCATTGCCATGGTGCACATCCCAGTCCAAAATTGCTACTTTTTCACCCATTTGAGAAAGGTAGTTTGCAGCAATTGCCGCAGTATTTAGTACGCAAAATCCCATAGGTGTTACAACTCCTGCATGATGACCGGGAGGTCTAGCAAGCACTAAGCCACTGGAAGTCTCCGATCTTAGTTGTTCATCAACAACTTCTATTGCACCACCAACAGCAACACGTGCTTCGTGAGGTGTTTTTTCCCCTACCCAAGTATCGCCCCACTTATCTACGAATGCACCCCCCATTTGGGCAACCGCATCTAGCTTTTCTAAATATGTTGAGTCATGGATCGATGTAATAATGGAATCTGAAGCAACTTTTGACTTAACTATATTTAGCTCAGATTCAAGTCCAACGCAAACCAATCCCTCGTAACATGCCTCGACTCTTCCCACCCTCTCGACGTGATGTTCGCCTGGATCATGGTCCAGCCCAGGCGACACGGACACAGCTATCACTATCTGAGTCTCCTCAAATCAGGATCGATTTTTTCTTTAAACGGTGCAACCCTTACTTTGGCATCTAAAACGATCGCACCACTCCCACTTAGTGCCACTGGATTGCAGTCAAGCTCCATGATTTGGGGATGGTCGCTTACAAGTTGCCCGACTCGCAAAATTAGTTCAATCAATGCCTCTATGTCAACGGGCTCGCTATTGCGGTATCCAAACAAAAGTGGTGATGCTTTTACGGATCTTATAAGTTTGTTTGCTTCTTGCAAGCTAAGTGGAGCAAGACTAAAAGCCCGATCTCCTAATAGATCGGTGCTGACTCCCCCCAGTCCAAACATGACCAGTGGACCAAATGCATCATCATGTATAGCTCCGACGATAGTTTCAATGCCAACAGGTACCATCGGCTGGATAAAGCCACCTCCCATGCTCGCTCCCAACTTGTCTGACATTTCACTATATGCCGAAACTAAGTCACTCGGACTATTTATGCCAGGAGTCACTCCTCCAACATCGCTCTTGTGAACGATATTTCCATTTTGAACTTTCAAAACCAAGGGATAACTAAGGCTGTCTGCAACTTTTTCAAGTTCTTCAATGTTATTAACTTTGGAGCCCAATAGAGCGTTGATCCCATAAGCACTAATAAGTTCAAGTGCAAATGAAGTATCTAACCAGACATTTTTTTTAACCGATGGTTGCTTTGGGTCAGACAAAGCATTGTTGATTATCTCTTTAACTTTTTTTGAGTCAACATCATCAAAATGGCGAATTGTGGATTGAAGCTCATCTTTCCAAATACCATATTTGGCTACCCTAGATAGGGCAATAGCTCCCCGCCTTAGCGATGAAAAGATTGGTACATTGACTTCGGGATCACCTGCTGCTTTTCTTCCAGCAGCTAAGAGTATTCCGATTATTGGTTTATCAGAATTTATGAGTAGCTCGTCCAAGAGGTCTCTGACCTGGCTTGCAACTAAATCTAATAGAGGGGTAATAACTACCAAGACTGAATCGATCTCGTCATCGTCTTTGACAATCTCAACAATCCTGGCAATGTCTTGGGCACTTGCTGAAGCCGTTAGGTCCACCGGATTTGAAATCGCAGATGCCGGAGGAGCAATTTTCTCGATTTTTTCCTTGGTCAAACTAGATAGTTCTGGCACCATTAACCCAGCACTTTCACAGTTGTCAGCAGCTAGGATCAAAGGGCCACCGGAGTTGCCGACCAGCCCAACCTTTAGTCCTTTTGGCAGTGGCTCTTGAATCAAAAGCCTTATAACATCGCCCATCTCGTCAATATCATCCACCCGTATCACACCAGCTTGACCAAATAGGGCATCAACTGCTAAATCTGGAGTCGCAGCAGCTGCCGTGTGAGATTTGGCTCCTCTAGTACCTGAATGTGACCTTCCCGCCTTTACTGCAACAATTGGCTTCTTCAGAGTAATCGCTCTAGCAATGGAAGCAAACTTCCTTGGATTACCGAAGGATTCAAGATAAAGGCCGATCACCTTTGTTGCTTCATCCTGAGAAAAATAATATAACAAGTCATTACTTGAAACATCAGCTTTATTGCCAATCGAAACAAAGCCAGAGACGCCAATTCGAGAAGTTCTGACTGCATCTAATATTGCTATTCCCACTGCACCTGATTGGGTCACTAACCCGACTGATCCAAAAAGTGGTGACACTGGCGAAAAAGTGGCATTCAGCCTTACCGATGGGCGAGCATTAGCCACTCCTAAGC
>JABEUL010000253.1 GCA_013044465.1 Acidimicrobiales bacterium | reverse complement strand
GTTCAATGTAGCCAACGGTTTCATGGTTGCTCGGAGGACAATTGGTTCTCCCGTTGTAATTCCCCCTTCAATACCTCCAGCACGATCCGTAGCTCGCTTGTAAATTCGATTCTCGCTATCCCAAGTAATTGAGTCATGTGCCAATGACCCTCTTTTTTTCCCAATCGAAAATCCATCACCTATTTCGACAGCTTTGACCGCTTGTATTCCCATTAAAGCCTGTGCGAAAAGTCCATCAATTCGTCGATCCCAATGTACATGGCTCCCCAACCCAACTGGAACTCCAATTGCAATTGCCTCAACTGTCCCCCCTAGCGAGTCTCCTTCTTTGGAAGCTGCCTTAATTGCTGCAACCATCTTTTCTTCGTAGTCGGGAAAAAAACATCTAACGGGCGAGGAATCTATTGCATCCAAATCCTCTGGCCTGGGCAGGTTGTGGTCGGCTTCAACAATAACTTCACCTATTGAAACTACATGGCTCAATATCTCAATGCCCATGTATTGGAGAAACTTCTTGGCACAGATCCCTGCAGCTACTTTTGCCGCTGTTTCTCTGGCAGAAGCTCGCTCTAGAACATCTCTGGCATCAGAAAATCCGTACTTGAGCATTCCAGATAGATCGGCATGGCCTGGTCTAGGAGCGGTAAGGGGCTTTGTAGATGAGCCCGGCGCCACTGACATCTCAGTCTCCCACTTTGGCCATTCGGTATTTCCAATTTCAATTGCAACCGGCGCTCCAAGAGTTCTTCCAAATCGGACTCCCCCAAGAATTGTCACTTCATCTTTTTCAAAGCGCATTCTCGGACCTCTGCCATATCCGAGCCTTCTTCTACTCAGTTCATTTTGAATTTCTTCGACAGTTATTGGAATGCCAGCTGGCAGTCCTTCGACGATTGTCACAAGGGCTTTGCCGTGAGACTCACCTGCGGTTAAATACCGAATCGAACCCATAACTTGAAGTTCAGGACTTTATAGCAGCAGCAACTTGCGCCACAATATCTCGTTCCACCAACTCGTCAGCGACCTTTAGGGCATTAATTACCGCAGTTGCCGATGATGATCCGTGTGAAATAATGCAAACGCCGTCGACTCCTAAAAGCATGGCCCCTCCAGTGGTTTCAGGATCTAGCTCGGTTGCAACTGGCAAAAGGTAGGGAAGCAGTACTTCAGCTGCCGCCTTAGCTTCATCGGTAGCAGACATGGCACCTAAAACTGTTTTCATAACAAACTTAAGGCCACCTTCAAGCGTTTTTAGAGCAACATTTCCGGTGAAACCATCCGTTACAATGACATCGGCAACTGAATCTAAAAGGTCTCGGCCTTCGACATTTCCAATAAAATCAAATCCTGAGCTTGGCCCTAGAGCAGCTAACATTTTATGAGTCTCTTTGACTAACGGTGAACCCTTAGTTGATTCTTCTCCGATTGACAAAAGAGCCACCCTGGGTCGCTCGATATCGTAACGAACTCTTGAAAAAACTGCTCCCATCTGGGCAAATTGAACTAGCCACTCAGCTTGACACTCTGCGTTGGCACCCGAATCAAGCAAAACAGTTGGTGTATGGCCTGGAATCGGTAAAGGAGATGCAATTGCAGGCCTTGAAACCCCAGATAGCCGGCCCATCCTAAAAAGCGCTGACGCCATAGCAGCACCCGTATTACCGGCAGAAACCATTGCCATTGCCTTGCCATCTCGAACTGCTTCAGCACATCTGACCAAAGAAGAGTCCTTTTTGGTCCTAACTCCCTTGGCTGGATCCTCATCCATTGCAATGACTTCACTAGCTGGAATTACAGGAAGAGACCCTGGACCGCCACTGTTATTAATCTCATTTGGATCCCCAACCAAAATTACTGACAGTCCAAGCTCAGATACAGCCCTTTTCCCACCTGAAACAATTTCAGACGGCGCCCGATCGCCCCCCATGGCGTCTAGTGCAATTGGCCATTTACCAGCCACTATGAAGTCTCTACGGCTACTCGCCCTTTGTACCACCCACAATGTGGACATACGACGTGAGGTCGCTTCTCATTATTGCATCGAGGGCAAAGCGAACGCGATGGAACGCTAAGACGCCAGTTTGAAGCTCTTCTGGATCTTGACTTTGATTTTGATGTCTTTTTCTTAGGTACGGCCATTTTTCTTTAAGTCTTTAGATTGGTTCTACTCGATTTTAGTAGATTTTTGAACTCTAAATTTCATCTCTTAAAATATCGAGAGCACTCCATCTTAAATCTTTTGGTTCTAGGCAATTACAACTAGTGTCATTCAAGTTCACCCCGCATGTGGGACACAGCCCTTTGCAGTTGTCTTTACACACTGGTGCGAGTGGAAGTTCGAGCAATAATAGGTCATGTACCACCAAACCAAGATCTACCTGATCTCCACTTAAGGGATACTCGCTTTCTGGATCTGGGTTTTCGACGTATATCTCTCTGGCCTGGACATTTATGACTCCTTTGGCCATCTCCAGGCATCTTCTACAAGTGCCCACCCAACTCGCCTTGACCGTACCGTTAAACATCACCCCAGAGGCCGCTAAGTTCAGTATCCCTCTAACCGAGATACTTTCAGATTCTAAGACCATGCTGGAAGGAATTTCGATGTCGCTTCTGGTTCCCTTGAGGTCAATTGGAATTTCGTCAACTTTTTTCTGAAGAAGCGATCTAACTCCAACTATAAAACTGGTGTCACTCCTCAAAACCATCTGAGTACTCGCTCTTTTGTAGATTCGCACTATCGCTTATATCTTGATCAAAAAACGCTGCTTCAGCTTCAGTTCCCATGCCAGTTTCACCTAAATTCTCTTCATTTTTGGGCATCGAGATTGGACGCACCGCTAGACGGTCTCTCCCAGCTTTAACAACTTTTCCAACTTCATTCAAGGCAATTTCAAAGGCAGCCAATTTCCTATCACAGAAATCTTCGGCTTCTCTTTGCAAGTGCCGTGCATTGGCCTCAGCTTGCTCAATTGTTTCCTGAGCTCTTTTTTTAGCTTGCCTAGCGATTTCAGTCC
>JABEUL010000252.1 GCA_013044465.1 Acidimicrobiales bacterium | reverse complement strand
TACTTCGCCACTTCGCTTTTCGAAATCCCTGAGGTCTACCTTTGAACTCTTTAATTGAATTTGGGGTTTGGTAATCTCGGCCACGTCTACCATGTCCACATATACAAGCCTTCGACCTACTCGAACCACTAAACCAGATATTGGAGGGTACTGCTCTGACTCACGCCACCGAGCAACCATATCTACCAAAGTTCCTACTGGCTGCATTGATTGGTTAATTACCGGATTCCCAATAAGTCCAGCTAGTGACATTATTGCATCTCTAACACCTCTTCGGTCGAGCGCGCGCTGAGACCTTATCTGTCGACGATTAGACCTATTAATAGACAAGGAAGGGCGAAAAACCATGGGAGGCTCCTTTGGAACGTGATGCAGAACATTTATGACGCCGAATGGCTCAGTTTGCTGGATCCGTCACGCCGTCCCACTTTGGCGCTATTTCACTATCCTAATTTGAACAGATCAAGAAGGAAAAAGTCTAGCGAGGTGGGCCCGACGCGACATAATACTTGGGGGCTGGTCACTAATCATGGCTGTCACCTCCTCTAGAGAAAAACTTTGAATGTCAAAAGACGACATAATTCTAGCGTATTTAGCGACCCCACTGGGCATGTAACTTATCCCATATTAGGCAAGTCTAAATTCCTGGCCAAATCACTCTTGACTTCCCTAGGCTTCCTGAGAACGAGTGCAGCAATCAAGGCTGAAATCATGGTAGCTATTCCACCAAGAGCCACTGCACTTCTTGGCCCGAACTGACTTGCCACCACGCTAATTAGGAGCGATCCGATTGGGGTAGTCCCTAAAAAAGCCACTGCAAACAGAGACATTACACGTCCCCGATATTCAGCCTGGGCCTGAAGCTGCAGAGTTGAATTAGATATTGCAATATAGGCAATACTTGCCGCTCCCATGGGAAGAATCACGAATTCAGCTAGCAAAAGATTCGGGGCAAATGCAAGCGTAGTGAGGAGTGCTCCAAATACTCCAGCAGAGATTACAAATGCACTCTTCGTGGTTCGCCTCCTTGAGGCTACCATCAGTCCCCCCACCACAGCTCCAGCTCCCATAACGGCAAAAAAGGAACCTGACCCAGCAGCACTTTGATGAAAAGTCTCTCTTCCGAGTAGGAGCAGCGTAACTTGAAAATTGTAGGCTAAAAGCCCCACAACTGTCATAACAATTAGGGGAATAAGTAAGTTTGGGTTACTTCTTACATAACTAAAACCATCTCTAAGTTGATGCGGAGCTCGCTCAATTGGCGGTTTCCTAAAGAGGTCTTTCGGATTCATGAGGGCAAGTGCCAAAATCACTGCGGCAAATGACCCAGCGTTAAAGAAGAAACAGGTCTGTAATCCTACTGTTCCTATTATTATCCCGCCCATTCCAGGTCCCACTACTCGTGCCAAGTTCATTAAGACTGAATTTAGGCTGATCGCATTAGAAAGTACTTCTTTGCCAACCATGTCCATAACAAATGACTGGCGTGTCGGATTATCAATAACATTTACACACCCAAGCAGTGAGGCTAAGCATATTACTAAAGCAACCGAATCCATATGGAAAGCAGTGGCCAGCCCTAAAACTAAGGCAAGCAAAGCTGAGATGCCTTGTGTAAAAAATAAAAGAGTTCGCTTGTCATGTCTGTCGGCAATTAGACCTCCCCATGGACCAAAAATAAGTACTGGGGAAAATTGAGCAGCCGCTACAAAGCCAAGTGCAATTGCATTATCGTGCGTAAGATTTAACACCAGCCAACCCTGGGCGAAGGTCTGCATCCATGTGCCACTCATCGAAATTACCTGGCCAATAAAGTACAAGCGATAGTTTCTAACCGATAGTGACTTAAAAGTACGCTTTGCTACCTGGCTTTTGACCGGATTGAACGTTATCATCAAAATAGATCTTAGATGGGCCTAGCTATGCCCAAGCATGCGGACCTCGATTAGCCTAACCTATTTGTACGCAAAAGCGATCCAAATTACTTTTCGCAATTGCACTAATATTTTCTAGTGCTTTAGCAGCTACTTTTCTAAAACCATAGCAGTCACTGATACCCGATCACCCGGAGGTTGCCCCACTTTTTATCCTAAAGCAATACAATGCCTAAAACTTCTGATGTTGACTGGTCTCAAAGGGGAATAGTTCCAAATTCTGTACTCGTTGGCTTAGGTTCTGGAGACTTTAATATCACCGTCATGATTTCTCAGGCCGATATTATTGTAGAAATAAATGGTTGGTTTGGTTAATACGGCCTAATAGGAACGTAAGCTCCACTTCCAATTGAATTTGCCTCTTCGTATGAAAGAGTGTCATCTACTTCACCAACTACTTCAGTTACCCAATCCAGACGACCTTTCAGGATTCGCTCAACACCTGCATTTAATGTAGCTCCAGAAAGTGCACATGACCCGCAAGCACCTTCGAGAGCTACCCCAATAATGCCATTTTCATAATCTACATTGGTGACCCTCAAATCACCGCCATCGGCCTGGACCGCAGGTCTCATCAGATTGATCACTTTGACCAAGGCTTCTTCTCTCTCTTTCAAAAGGGATTCTTCAATCATTTCAGCTCCGATTCCTAG
>JABEUL010000251.1 GCA_013044465.1 Acidimicrobiales bacterium | reverse complement strand
TTGTTACATCACTCAACGTGAAGACCCCTTCCTGTTAGAGCTATTACGGTTTCACCAAATGACTCACTTAGAGTAGGGTGAGGCTGGATCAAAGAAGCAACTTCATCAACTGTAGCTTCCCAGTTAATCGCAAAGTACCCGCTTCCAAGCATCTCTGTCACCCAAGGGCCAATCATATGAACGCCAAGAATTTTCCCGGCCGTTCCATCTGGATTTTTTAAAGCAACGACCTTTACAAGTCCTTCTGTCTCTCCAATTATTCGAGCTCTAGAATTTCCTCCAAAAGGATCTTTTTTCACAATTACTTCAATGCCTTTTTCCTTGGCCCCATCTTCGGTGAGACCAACAAATGCGACTTCAGGGTGGGTGTAAATACACCACGGCACTTTCCCGTAATCAACACCTGCAGCTTTCTCACCCAAAATATCTGAAATTGCTACCCTTGCTTCAGCAAATCCGACATGGGCTAGCTGCGGAGTATTCACTAGATCCCCAATCGCCCAAATTCCAGGAACACTAGTGCGCATAAGTTGATCAACTTTTACAAAACCCCTTTCGTCAATCTCCACCCCAACACCTTCATCTACTAGATCCTCACTTAGTGGCTTTCTCCCTACCGAAACCACAATGGCATTTACCAATAATTCTTGATTCTCACCGTAGTGGACAGTAGTTTCATCACCCTTTGGGCTGTGATGAGAAACACTTACTCCGGTCTTGACTGATATTCCACGCTTCTTAAATGATCTTTCAAGTGCAGTTGCCACGTCTCCATCGCAACCTGGAATAAGCCTCGGAGCTACCTCTAATATGGTGACTTCACAGGCTAAGTCACTTAACATGGATGCAAATTCACAACCTATTGCCCCGCCTCCAATTACGGCGACTTTAGGGGGGAGCGCTTCCATGGCGAGAACTTCATCGCTGGTCATAATAAATTTATTGTCGAGTTCGAATCCAGGAATAGTCCTTGGGGAAGATCCAGAGGCGAGAATTATCGACTCCGCGCTGATAAGTGAAGTTCCGCCCTCGCTAAGGGCTATTTCCACAGAACTCTTTCCGACCAGTCTTCCTCGACCTGCTATTACTGTGACTTTCCTATTTTTCAAAACCCCTGAAAGTCCCTTAAAGAGTTGGTCTACGACCTTGGCCTTTCTAGCTTGAGTCACTGAAAAATCGAGTACTGGCTCTGAGACACTTACCCCAAAGTCTGAAGACTCTTTAATAGATCTATACCTACTGGCAGTCTCTAACAGCTCTTTTGCCGGGATACAGCCACGATGCAAGCAAGTTCCCCCGACTTTGTCCATCTCAACTAAAGCAACATTCAACCCAGCAGATGCCCCGCTTAAGGCGGCAGCATAGCCTCCTGGACCACCACCAATTACTGCCACATCATAATGAGTTTCACTCGATTCAGACGTCTGACTCACCTCCAAGTTTCAAAGTAGACCTACTTTAAATCCTATCGATAATTATGATGGCAATCTGCAGACTCAATCAGACCATGAATCCTCTGATGATCCAACGGGGTTAGGCGATGTTTGCCATCTATAAAGAAAATCCTATGTTTTTGCCTCGCAAATACTTACAATTGGACTGAGAACAAATGCTGGTAAATAGAGTTCCTGGTAAATTTCACCGAATGATGCGCTAAAATAACTCTCAAGGTCCACAAGCTGCCACTTTGAGTGCAAAATGGATGGCGATGTAAGGAGAATAAAATTGGCCCCCGAACCGGATAATAAATGGCTAAGCCCTGAGATGCAACTGCCTATTTTGCGCGACAAGGCACTTAACCAAGATGGTTCCGGCAATATTGGTGGAATGCAGCCCGAATCCCATCCGGAAAACGTTCAAGAAGATCTCAAAAGTACTAACCCTAAAAATCAGGTGGCTCAAAATGCTTTGTCTGGTGCAGTTGTTGCTCCGATCGAAATACCGCAATTTGAATTGCCTCACTTTGATCGAGTAGATCAAGGACGTGGCCGATCAGGAGGTGGGAACAAAAAATTTGCCATTTTTGGCGGAATCGGTGGCGCTCTCTTAATAATTATTCTTTTAATTGTGCTACTAAGTGGCGGTTCGTCTCCAAGCTCAAACACCACTGCCACCACATTAGGCGGCACAACCGTTCCAACCGGGATCACCAACACCACGGTAAAGACAAAGGCAACAACTATCACAACCCTCCCGGGCACGACTACGCAGCCAGTAAGCACAACGACTGCCACAACCACCGCTCCTGGAAATACAACTTCGCCTCAACCAGTTGTCACCGCAAGCCCGACAACTAATCCCCCACCGGCTCCACCGCCAACTTTTACAACAACTACTATTGCGCAGGCGTTGCCTTTTACCGATACCATCACAATGAAAACAGGATCCATGACAGCTTCTAGTTATTCAGTTGGAAGCGGCGGCGGCAAGTTTATTCTTTCGAACCAGACATCCTCGACACAGACCGTATACGTCAATAGCCAGGGATACTCGGTGCCTCCTAACTCTTCGGGTCAAGCACCAGGAAATCCGGCTAGTAGCTACGTCATCTCGGCAACTCCTTTAGGCCAGAGCGTTAGAATAACCGTGAATTAGAAAGTTCCAATTTTCTGGTTCAACACATTTTAAATCGGGAACTTTGTCTTTTCTTGATTGACTAGGTCTTTGATCTGACCCAGTAAAATTAAAAGGCTAAATCAAATATAGAATTTATAGCTATGTCGGCTATTACTCCTAAAGATTTCAATGTCGACCTGGCCGCGCCAAATGTAGAATCTGGTTTGTTCTCAACAAGATTTAGGCTGGCCTTTTTGTCACTTGCTGTTTTCTCGCAGTTCGGAGGGGCATTTTTAATAATTCCGATTCTCCCAATTTATCTCCGGGCGCGTGGAATATCGCCATCTGGCATAGGATTTGAAGTAGCTGTTTTTTTCTTGGCCACACTAATCGCGCAGTATCCTGCTGGAAAGATTTCAGATAGTTTTGGGAGAATGCCAACTTTTATTTTTGGGCTTATCTCATTTGCATTAGGAGCGCTTTTATTAATTTTGAATCCTCCCTATGTCATTCTTATTTTGGCAAGAGCACTTCAGGGATTAGGTGCAGGTTCCTTCATTGTCACGTCGAATTCATTTGTCTCAGATATAACAACTAAGGAGAAAAGGGCTAAAGCCTTTGGAGTGATATTTGGAGTTCAAAACGGGAGCATCTGCATAGGAGCTTTTTTCGGAGGGCTCTTTGGAATAAAGCACACCTCTGAAATATTATGGTCCACTGTAGGGCTCTCAATTTTTGCAATTATTGCCACAATGTTGGCAACCTATGGTGTCAAAAATAAAGTCCGCAGCAAGTCAGAAAATGTTAGGCAATCCATTCCATTTTCCTTTCTTGACTTGATAAAGTCGCCATTGATCAAAGGTGCAATGGCCTATAGCGTGGGGCTTGGTTTCATTAGTGGCATGTATGAAACGACTTGGACACCTCTTCTGATTGGTCGAGGAGCGGCCACCTGGCAAGTTGGTCTTTCCTGGTTAGCATTTGGTCTTCCGTTTTTGATTCTCTCGTGGCCTGCCGGACACTTGGTTGAGCGTGGTAATAAAAAAATTCTCGCTTGCAGCCAAGTAATATTTGGAGGAGCAATAGCTGCCCTTTATCCTGCGCTTCCAAGCGTGAAAATCATCCTTATTTTTGGCGCAATTGAGGCAATAGCTGTTGTTCCAGGTGGGCCAGCGATGCAGACACTAGTAACAGCTAACCAGGATCCACGCTCTCAGGGCCGAATACAGGGAATTATTCTCTCTGCTCAAATGGCCACGCAGGCAGTAGCGGCAATTTGTTCTGGATTCTTGTGGGGATATCAAACTTGGCTTCCATTTGTGGTTGCTGGGACAATTACTTTTTTGATGGGTCCGGTAGCATTTATATTTTGGTCGCAAGCTGGGGCAAAGGATTTGACTAACCTTGCATCACACTAGATAAACGGAGCTCCGCGTCTTAGCGGGGTTGAATTACCTTTAGCAGCTCCCAGTTTGGTTTACCTGAATAAAGTAGTGATCTGATCCTGTAGTTTTCAAAGTTG
>JABEUL010000250.1 GCA_013044465.1 Acidimicrobiales bacterium | reverse complement strand
TTTCTATTCCTTTGGGAAATTATGGCCATAGCTTCACTTTTATTAGTACTTGTTGATCACAGAAAACGTCCAGAAGTCTCTGAGGCCGGTCAATGGTATGGAGTGATGACACACTTAGGTGCTGCTTCGATATTAATTGGATTTGTTTTGCTAGCGATCTATGCCAAGAGCCAGTCGTTTGCTTCAATTGAAGCTGCCGCACATCATCTGCCGGCTTGGGTACGCACAAGTTCATTCCTTTTGCTGCTAATCGGATTTGGATCAAAAGCCGGTCTGGTTCCACTTCACGTATGGCTTCCTAAAGCCCATCCAGAAGCACCGGGTCCTGTTTCAGCTTTAATGTCGGCGGCAATGGTAAATCTCGGACTCTACGGTGTGGTGCGAGTTGGATTAGGAATTCTTGGAGGTGGCCCTACTTGGTGGTGGCTTACGGTCATGGCCCTAGGCGCAATTTCAGCAATGTTTGGTTCACTTCATAGCGCAACTAGCACAGATTTAAAGCGCCTTCTTGCCTATTCAACAACAGACAATATAGGCCTCATGTTCCTAGGCGTTGGAGCGGCAGGTCTTTTCCAGTCAACCGGTCATCAAAGTTTGGCGCTAATTGCACTTGTAGCTGCGCTCCTTCACATGACGTTCCACGCCCTATTCAAGGGGTCTTTATTTCTTTCTGCAAGTTCTCTCCAACAGGCCACTGGTTCTAGAGATCTCGATTCGTTGGGCGGCCTGATGTCTAAGATGCCAGTGACTGGGTCAATTTTTCTAATTGGATCGCTCTCGATTGCGGCCTTGCCTCCTCTTTGCGGCTTTGTCAGTGAGTGGCTTCTCCTGCAGTCAATGTTGCACGGCCTACCTTCTTCCAACCCATCGTTGGCAATAGCCATGCCAGTTGGAGTTGGGGTCCTGGCGCTAACTGGTGGATTGACAGCACTTACTTTTGTAAAAGCAGTAGGAATCGGGATTTTGGGTCAAGCCAGATCTAAGTCAGCTAAAGATGCTCGTGAAGTAAGCCCTACAATGTGGGTGGGCTCAGGTGTGCTTGCTGCCATGTGTTTTTTATTTGGTGTGGCCCCTTTTCTCGTTATTCCTTCGGTAGTAAATTCATCTAAAGGCTTGATTGGCTCACATGTGACTAACCCATTAGTGGGAGGTTGGCAAGTGGGTCTATTAGGCAATCAAGGGGCAATCGAACCTGGTCTCTTGGCTTTTCTTATTATTGTTTTTGTTGCCATAATTGCAGGGCTTAGAAAACTGATTCAAGCGTCATCCGTGAGACGGGCGGAAGCTTGGGGGTGTGGACGTGAAACCCAAACCGCACGCATGGAATATACTGCCACTTCTTTTGGAGAACCTGTTGTTAGGGTGTTCGAAGATGTTCTTTCACCATCGCATAACCTTGATGCAAGCCAACTATCTGAGTCTCGATATTACGTAGAAGCAGCACATTTCCATACCTCACTCGACGATGCATTCGAGCGTCGTTTCTATCGGCGGGCTGCTGCAGGTCTCCGATGGTGGGGAAGTAATGCGCGCAGATTACCTAATGGGAGTATCCACCGGTACTTGATGTTTGGAATGGTGGCTTTGATTGTAGTTTTGGTGGCACTGGGATAGTTATGCAGTGGACTCTATTATCCCGGTTATCGATTTCAATACTTCAGATTGTTGGCATTGTAATTGGTTCTCCTCTGCTTTTGGGACTTATGCGTAAAATCAGGTGTCGAATAGAAGGGCGAGTTGGACCTCCGATCGCCCAACCACTCATTGAGATTCGCAAGTTGGCCAAGCGAGAGAGAATTCGCCCCGAGCATTCAAGTTGGATTTTTACAATAGCCCCTATTGTGCTTGTAGCAACTACTCTAATTTTGGTTGCAATTACACCAATATTTTCGACTGGTTCGACTTGGTCGGCCGATCTATTCGCGATAGTATTTCTTCTTCTTATTGGTTCTGTAACTGTTGCACTAAGTGCATTAGATACGGGTACGGCCTTTGGAGGGATGGGTGCGAGCCGAGCAATGACCATTGGAGCGCTGGCAGAACCGGCTCTTTTGGTGGCGTTGCTCGCACTTTCTGTTCCGGCTGGTTCTTCTAATATCTCCACAATTCTTGTTCGTTCGCTCTCTAATCCTACGTGGCTAGTTACTCCGGAAAGACTGCTTGCTCTGGCCGCTTTTCTCATTGTTATAGTGGCCGAAAGCGGACGACTACCCGTTGACAATCCAAGCACTCACCTAGAACTGACAATGATTCACGAGGCGATGATTCTTGAGTACTCTGGAATTGACCTAGCACTAGTAAAACTTGGTGAGTCTATGAGGTTGGTCTTTATGCTTGCGCTTTTTGGCAATCTTTTTATCCCATGGGGAATTGCCACTAAGCCAGGGCCGATATATCTCATAATTGGGATGTTGGCAACGGTTGCAAAAGTTGTTGGGCTAGGTGCTCTGATCGCAACTGTTGAAGTGGGAATGGCCAAGTTGAGACTCTTTAGGGTACCTGAACTTATGGCTGGCGCATTTGTGTTATCTGTATTGGCAGTCGTGTCTTCATTGGTGGTTCGATGATCGGATCCTCTTTTTACTCCATGCTTTCCCTTGCAGTGGGATCAGTTCTAGTCTGTGCCATTATTGCTATCTGGGTGAGTTCAACCAGACTTTTGATTAGAGTACTGGCTGCTCAAGGTTTTGCACTTGGTATTGTGGCGCTTGTCTTAGGGGTGCACGAACGGGACTTAAGTCTTATGGCCACAGCAGTGGTCGTGCTTGCTATTAAAGGAGTATTCATGCCTTTAATGCTTGCCAAAGTTGGCTCCCGAAGCCTAACTAATCTTGAGCCCAAACCTCTAGTAAATATCCCGGCATCTCTTGCGGGCTCGGCAGTACTTATCGTTTTAGCTTTTGGATCTTCCCGAGTAATTACTACTTTTGTTAATACGCCAATAGGTGCACTTGCACCCGTCGGAGTGGCAACTTTATTAATTGGATTTTTTGTTCTAGTAGCACGGCGCAAACCGGTTTTCCAGATGGTCGGCCTAATGCTTGTCGACAATGGCATTGACCTAGTAGCTTTTCTCTGTAGTGCTGGGGTTCCGTTTTTGATAGAGCTCGGAGTGTCACTCGATGTGTTGTTAGCTGTGGTGGTTTTGATGGTTCTTGCTCAGAGATTGGCATCTGAATTTGGTGATCTTGATGTTGGTGATCTTAGGGAGTTGCACGACTAATGGTTCTTTTAATGATCCTAATTGCTCCACTTTTAGGAGGTGTTATTTCATTACTTTTTAGGAAGGATGTTCGCATTGCTTGGATAAGTGTGGCAACTAACGCTTTTGTGCTCGGAGTTTCAATCTGGCTGGCATTCCATGTGGTGACAAGAGGGGTGGTTTTAGGGGCCGGAGGATTTTTACGTGCTGATGCGCTAAGTGCTTTTATGGTCATTGTCATAGGAGCAATATCTTTGATGGCCTCCTGGCTAGGCATATCTACCATGGCCCATGAAGTGGCGTCTAATCCAAATCAACGAGCGCATAGCGCAACATATGGAGTTCTTGTCCAACTATTTATCGTGGCAATGGTGCTGGCAGTTTTGGCAGCAAATGTTGCAGTTATGTGGGTGGCAGTGGAAGCCACAACAGTTGTAACTACCTTTCTTGTAGGACATCGACGGACAAAAGGAGCCCTGGAAGCTTCTTGGAAGTATATTGTAATTTGCTCGGTTGGTATCGCACTGGCATTTTTTGGAACAGTGCTTGTGTATCTGTGTGCCCTACGTGTAGGTGGCCATTCAGCTGCAGCTCTTAATTGGACATCACTAGTTAGTGTCGCCAGACACCTTAATCCATCGGTTATGCGATTAGGATTTGGCCTCGTGGTACTTGGATATGGAACAAAAGTCGGACTTGTTCCCATGCATAGCTGGCTTCCCGATGCTCACAGCCAAGCACCTGCTCCAATATCGGCATTAATGTCTGGCGTACTTATAACTGTGGCATTTTACGCCATCCTCCGGTTCAAGGCCATTGTTGATTTAGCCGTTGGACCAAATTTTTCACGCACGCTGTTGGTGATAGTTGCTTTGCTTTCTTTGGCATTGGCGGCATCACTTCTAATTACTCAACATGACTATAAGAGGATGCTGGCATATCACAGCATTGAGCACATGGGCCTAATTGCCCTTGGAGCAGCGGCTGGCATTCCTCTTGCCATTGCAGCAGTACTACTTCACATACTGGGTCACGGTCTGGCAAAAAGTATTCTCTTTCTTGCCTCAGGTGAAATCATGGCCGCAGAAGGAACTACCGAGATAAGTGAAGTTCACGCCCTCTTGGAGAGGCGCCCCATTTTAGGGGGAGTATTTGGTGTCGGTCTAATTGCTCTCTTGGGGCTTCCACCCTTTAGTTTATTTAGCTCTGAATTACTTATGGCGAGAGCTGAGTTTCAAGTAGGTCTTGGCTGGGCGGCAGTTGCGTCCATAGTGGCTATGGTGATTATTTTCTTTGCAGTTGTAGGCCATGCCCGCCATATGCTTCTAGGGGCCAATGTGAGTGATGAAGTCTTAGATAAGCCACCCAATTGGGTTAGTGGACCACTTGTTTCAGGATTGGTAATCTTGGCTTTAATCGGAGTATTGGCTTGGCCCCTGTCCTCACTACTTAGTGCTGCTGCCCACGTGGTGACACCGTGAAAGAAATCAGCAATCTCGCAATAGATTTAGAATCCGTTGGAACCCATCGCCTAAGTGCCACTGTTGGGCCTGAAAGTATTGTTGAAAGCGCTTCTAGTCTTATTAATGCTGGGATGCGTTTGGCTCTTGTTTCTGGTCATGACGACGGCTTTTCAATACGAATTGTATATCTCTTCACATCGGGTCCGCCAGATAGGAGAGTTGAACTGCACGTGCCCTTAGACATTGAGCATTTAGAGTTGCCCACTCTAGCGAGCATTTCGTTTTCTGCGAGTCGATTCGAACGGGAGTTGGCTGATCTCTTTGGAATCACTCTCCTTGGCCATCCGCAGCCGAGGCGTCTCGTATTACATCAACACTGGCCCACCAATTGGCATCCCATGCGTCATGACACTGTTGACCCACCAAAGATGGTTAGAGAAGCTGGTTCCTATCCTTTTGTCCCTGTTGAAGGCTCAGGTGTATTTGAGATTCCAGTTGGACCAGTCCACGCGGGTCTCATAGAACCGGGCCACTTCCGATTTTGGGTAGTGGGGGAGACGATACTTCGAATGAAAGCTCGTCTTTGGTTTGTGCACAAGGGAATAGAGCGACTATTTGAAGGGAAAGATATTGAGGCAGGTCTTGGCATCTCAGAGCGGATAAGTGGCGATAGTGCTGTTGGTCACAGTATTGCTTTTTCTCAGGCAGTGGAGGAATGCAGAGGAACCCAGGTATCGGCCAGGGCCCAAATACTGAGAGCAATTTTGCTGGAAATGGAGCGTCTGTATAACCATGTTGCTGATATTGGAGCTTTATGCAACGATGTAGGTTATGGTTTAGCCCAGGCAAATGCCCTTTCACTTCGAGAGAAGTTGCTTGGGCTAAATCGTGAAATCACAGGTCACCGACTCCTACGGGGTGGGATCTTTCCAGGGGGAGCTAAAGTGGTTCGTTTGCCGACTCAGAGGGAGTTGGAAGAAATTGGATATCAATTTGAAGATCTGGTTAGCCAATCAACAAGCAATACTCTTGTAATGGAGCGTTTCAACGGCACTGCAATACTCGATAGATCTCATGCACAAGAACTTGGAGTAGTTGGCGTCGCAGCGAGGGCCTCAGGAATTTCTTTTGATTCAAGAGACGCCCACCCATTTATAGAACTGGGAGAAAATTTCAAAGTTGCTCTGCATAATCGTGGAGATGTTTTGGCGCGTTTTAACGTGAGAGTAGATGAGTTTCGAATATCACTATTGATACTTGGGGAACTTATTAAATTACAGAGTAGCCTTGGCGAGGTAGGCCAAATTTCAGAGAACGATATAAAGTCACTCAGAGCAGGAGGGGTTGGAATCGCTGAGGGTTGGCGAGGCACTATTGTCCATCGAGTGGAATTGGCGGCAAATGGAACACTTAGTCGAGTCAAAATCGTTGACCCTTCTTTTCTCAACTGGCCAGCACTACCCGTGGCCTTGGCTGACACAATTGTTCCGGATTTCCCACTTGCCAACAAAAGTTTTAATCTTTCGTATGCAGGAAATGACCTATGAAAGTCCCAATATGTGGATCGATAGGTTCATCAATTGGAGTAGGCTTTTGCTTCACGGGCAGCTTTGACACTTTATTCCCAGAAACCGGACTGCCAATTAGTCAGAAAACCGCAAGCTTAATTATCAAGAGGAGTAATAGCTTATGACGATTCCAATTTACCAAGTAAAGGCCGAGTTTTTCAAGACTCTGGGTCACCCAGCTCGCATTCGCATTTTAGAAGTCTTACGGGACGGTGAGCGATCTGTTGGTGAACTGATTCCCGAAGTAGGGATCGAGGCCTCTCATTTATCGCAGCAACTTGGAATCATGCGGCGTGCCAAATTGATCTATGCCAGAAAAGTTGGCTCCAATGTCTATTATACAGTCGGTCACCCTTTGCTTTTTGAGCTTCTCGAAACTGCCAAGCAGATTATTACCGCATCGCTGACGGAGACCCAAGAACTGCTCGAACAGATGCAAGCTTCCGACATGGAGTAATAAAAGGTCGCCAAAGGCAGTGATAGGATCTATAAATGGTATGGTCTGACTTTAATTTTAGTGACCTCACCACCGTGACTTCTTTCGACTCGGTCGTAAAAGAACTCAATAAGCTAAATGGCTACTTTTTACAAAACAACATGGAAAACTATTTAGTCTTCAATAATGCATACAGAGTCGTCACTCTAAATATTAAGGCATCTGTAAATGAAGGGCATTTCGATAATGATCAATTTATTGAAAATTTTACAGCAGGTTTTGCACGATACTATTTTCAAGCGATAAATCATATATCTACCGAAGATCCAAACGTTGCGGAATCTTGGAAAAAGTTTGCCGAAGTAGCCACTGTAGACACCTCGCCCAAGTTCATCCTCTTGCTCATGGGTGCCAATGCGCACATCAACCATGATCTTCCTTTCGCACTTCTCAAATTTATAGACGAAGGCGAGGTAATGCCGTTATTGGGAGATATTGTTAAGCTAAGTAAAATAATGATGGAAAGCGGTCGGGAAATAATACCACTCTTTAATGAGCAAAATCGCTTTCTCAATACGTTTAAGAATCGTTTTCAGTTTTTGTACTACCGACCAATAATGTATACAGTTTTAAGTTGGAGGATAGTTGCCTGGAGAGCATTTAAGCACTTGTCAAATGGCAACCCGGGCTACCAGGCCCATATAAAGCGTAGCAAGCGGATTGCGCAACGATACCTAGTAATGGGAAAATTATTGAGTCGAATTTAGGTTGTGGCTTAATTGTAGCCAAAGAAAGAATGGGTTCTTTTTTGACGGAAAATGTGAATAAAGGTGCAGCTTTAAATTTGGGGGTTATGACGATAACTGTAAAAGAAAGAGCTACTCTTGGCTAGCATCTAATCTCCGTTCCAGTTCGCGACTAGTTTCGGCCCCAATCAAAACGGATGCCGAGGTCATATAAAGCCAAAGCAAGAGAACCGTAACATCGGCAAATACGCCATAATTATGTAATTGTCGCCCAAAGTGCTGGAAGTAATACGAAGAAAGAATCGATGAAGTGACCCATAGTATTAAGGCTACAAAAGCACCGTGATTAAAAATGTCTGAGAATCGAAGGTTTCGAACAATTATATGGCCTCTATTGGGACCGAATATATAATAAATGGAAATAAGAAGTAAAACTATTCCAGCTGCTCCCAAATAAATTAATATAGTTACGATAACTTTGAGACCAAGGAAATTACTCTGATAAAAGCTGCCAATAATGTAATTTGCGATTTGGCCGCCAAGCACTAAAAGCACTGAAGCCGTTCCACCTAGGAGTAACGAAATCCCCACAAGAGGAATTGAAGCAATTCGTCTTTTTAGAAAGCCTTTATCCTTCTTTATCTCAAAGGCGACATCAAGTCCAACTTGGAGCGATGCCATTGCCCCCGTCATACTCCAGATCGATACTATTAACCCTGTAGCCAACGCCATTCCACTCGTTCCAGACGACTCTGGCAGTTTTAAAGCTTGAGTTACTAGCGTGGCAGCATCCCCCGGAAGGAGTACCGTAAATCCGTGCGAGATTGAATTAATCTGCTTGGTCGAGAGGGTCAATAGATGTGCAAGGCCAACTAGAGCAATTGCCGCTGGGAAAATTGCCAGGGACCAGTGAAATGCAAGACTTGCGGCAGATATGGAAATTCTATTTTGAGATGAGTGTTTTGCGACGCTTCTTATGAAACTCCATCTCGGAGACTTTACTATGGATTCCAGTCTCGCCGATTTACTCGATTTCACTTTATGTTCTGGATTTGATTGCATGCCAGATGGTTTCCTCATATTTCTCTAGCAGAAATAGGTATAAATCGGCTTATATTTTCAAATAATTTATTTGCTGGTTGAAGTTTAGCATTCATTTGTCATTGATACTAAGTAGGGAGTCAGTAGGTGAGTGGAAGATCATTTTTTACAGATGAGCTAATTACTAAGGAGACCACTAGCAACGCCTCATTATCCCAGTGGGACGTAGGAGAATTTGGGGCACCTAAATAATCCTCGTGATTTTGCTGATGATTTTTGGTGAGTGCCCAATGCAGGCTGGGCTAGTGAGTGGAGAAGGTAGATATTTTTGCGATTCTAGAATTTATGGAGATGGAAGCTCAAACTAGGGTGGGAGTCTATGCTGGTAAGGCCTCATCGGCGTATTTGAAATTACCAAAGATGATTTTATTAATCAGGTGAAAGACATTATTATCCTTAAAGAGTTTTATTAACTTGCAACTAGGAATAATATCATTTTCACTTAGGTGGAATATATGGTTTTACCGACCTGATGTTTTGAATCTTGATGGATATGTGTGCCAATGTATTACAGGAGTTCCCAATCGATGCGAGCCTTTATCGATCGGGTACTCCTGCGCAACTGGTCTTTAGCCCAAGTGCGTTGGAAACTTGGGCTTCAGACCGTTTTCTTTCATTATCGGGGCAAAAGGATTATGCCTGATATCTAAGAAAGACCTGTTGGGGCGGTTCCACATACGGTTATCCCTTTAGAGGAGCTGGCACTCACCGAGGCACTTCCACCGTTTCCAGATACTGAAATCATGCCTGATCCAGACCCTCCACCAGGAAGGCTTGGAGGTGCAGGGGTTGAGGCACAAGATGGCAGACTCGGGGGACTTGGCAGACTCGGGGAACTTGGCATGTTAGGTGGAGTGGGCATTGCCGGGGCAGTTCCACATACGGTTATCCCTTTAGAGGAGTTCGCACTCACCGAGGCACTTCCACCATTTCCAGAAACTGAACCCATGCCTGATCCAGATCCTCCACCAGGAAGGCTTGGAGGTGCAGGGGTTGAGGCACAAGATGGCAGACTCGGGGGACTTGGCAGACTCGGGGAACTT
>JABEUL010000249.1 GCA_013044465.1 Acidimicrobiales bacterium | reverse complement strand
GGTCGTGGTTCAAAAGTGAAAGAACCTGGAACTTGGCCGAAGTAAGAGAGCATGACATCTCTCTGAGCAGCTACCATCTCTCTCATCCCAGAAAGGTATTGATTAAGGATTTCTTCTCCGTCGGACATTAAAGTTACTCCTATATTTAATGGTTCCCGTGATGCCTCAGTCATTGGCCTGAGAGCGCCAGGAACACTTTCGCCGTTAGCTTTTTTGATTAAATGACCATTAATAATCCAAGGTGCACTTTTTGGTGCTTTGGAAAGATCAACAAGACTAGCTCTATCTAGATACAGGGCCTCCAAATTGATTTCGAGTCCATTCACTGACAACTCACCCAACGAGAAAAGAAGTCTTTTGAGACTGCTTTCACCTGAAACATCTGTTGCAACAGCTACGAATTCATTTTCACTCAAAATTGAGCGAGTCAGTTGAGTTAGTACTCTGCCAGGTCCAACTTCAATAAATACTCTGGCTCCGCTGGCATACATTGCTTCGATTTGGTCCATCCACATAACAGGAGATTCAACTTGATCCGAGATCCATTGCCTTATAGTGGTTGCATTGCTTGGGTACGGCTCGATATGAGCATTTGACCAAACCGGAATACGAGGAGCCAATACTGCCACATCTTCAAGGGCCAAAGACAACTTAGATGATGCTCCTTTTAGCAGTGGAGAGTGGAAAGCACAGGCCACTTGGATCAATGACGACTTAAATCCTAAAGCGTTCAAATGATCAATTGCTGCCTCTACACTTTTTGAAGGGCCAGAAATCACGCACTGGTCCGGAGCATTTCTATTGGCAACAACTAAATCTTCAAATGAACTCAAAGCTCCATCAACTGCATTTGGCAGTCCAACCACTGCTGCCATTTTCCCAGGATCGGCACCTACTGAATCAACAATTGCCTCACCTCTCAGTTTAGAGATTCCCATTAAATCACTCTCAGTTAGAGACCCAGCGTAACTTAATGCAGCTAATTCACCGTAACTGTGACCAGCAGCTAGATCTGCAGCAATTCCAAGGTTGCCCAACAGATTTGCCATGGTTAGATCTGCAATTCCTAAAGCTGGCTGGGCTACTCTGGTATCTGTGATGCGAGTTCTTAGTTGATTTGTAACATCTGAGGAAAAAGTAAGAGGTGGGGCAAAAAGCTCCACGAAATCGACTAAATGTGAGCGAAGGAAAGGAAAGGCTACGTAAAGTCCGCTTAGCATTGAAAGACGCTGACTTCCCTGACCTGGGAAGAGAAAAGCTACCTTTCCTTGTCCATATCCGAGACGATCTTGTTCATGCTCGCATGAAGCTACGAAGATTCCCTCTGAATAACCTGCGTCGCCTCCAATTTTTGAAGTGACCTCATCCAACTTGGATATAGCTTCTTCCACATCTTTTACTACGACACTAATTTGAATTGGACCGGATCCAAGCTTGGTAGTCGAATAAGCAATGTCCCTTAACCTGGACTCGACATTTACATTCTTAGCTAATTCAAGGTAATCCCTCACTACCTTTACTTGAGAGATGGCATCTGCTAAGGCCTCGCCTTTAAAGACCAGAATCTCATTTGGCCAGTGATCAATTCCAAAGCTCGGCTCGTCGAAGCTGTCAAAGGATCTCAATACCGAGTGGAAGTTAGCCCCACCAAATCCAAAACTTGACACGCCGGCAACTCGCTCTTCATCGAGCCACGGTCTAGCTGCCTCTTCAAACCTAAAGGGTGAAGTGGCGAGTTCATAGCCACTTTGGGGGTTCTTCAAGTGTAACGTTGGCGGCCTTACGCCATGGTAAATAGCTTTTGCCGCCTTTATTAGACCTACTATCCCAGCAGCACACTTTGTATGGCCAATATTTGATTTGACCGAACCTAAAGTGCATGAACTGGCCTCAGATCCGGACTTCGATAAAAATTCAGTTAGGGTAACTAACTCAGTCCTGTCGCCTACAACAGTTCCCGTGCCATGTGCTTCGACTAGTCCCACCGTGGCAGGATCAATTCCGGCCTGGCTGTAAGCACGCTCTAGTGCCAAGAGTTGCCCTTCTTTTCTGGGTGCAGTTAGGCCCAAGTGTCTTCCATCACTTGATCCTGCAATGGAATCAATTACTGCATAGATCCGATCTCCATCGCGAAGTGCATCTTCCAGCCTCTTTAGAACTACGGCTCCAACCGCTTCACCTAAAACTATTCCGTCTGCATCTCTGTCGAAAGCTCTAGATCTACCGGTCTTTGAAAGCGCATGGACTGATCCAAATAAAAGGTACTCGTGGATTCCGTTGTGAAGATCAGCCCCACCACAAATCACTACATCGGAGCTCTTGGCCACGAGTTCTTTACAAGCCAGGTCGAGTGCAGCTAAAGATGCAGCACAAGCAGCATCTACGGTGCAATTAATCCCTCTTAGGTCAAGTCGGTTTGCAATTCGCCCTGCAATAACATTGGATAAGCATCCAGCGAAAGAATCCTCAGTCAACTTAGGCAAAAATTCATCAATTGTAGAAGGAATCTCTCCACCCGCCAGTCCCGGCAGCCAGGATCTCACCCCATAGGCAGTAGCTAAATCAGTCCCGGCCTCTGCGCCAAAAACTACCGAGGCCTTCGTCCGATCAAAGTCCCTATCTGCATAACCGGCGTCTTTTAGCGCCCGAGCCGCAACTTCCAGTGCGAGCAGCTGCACAGGTTCAATCGAGGAAAGCGACGAAGGCGGAATCCCGTATGACAATGCGTCAAAGGGAACAGGAGATAGGAATCCTCCCCACTTAGAAGATGACCTTACTCCAGCTTCTCTCACATCCAGATTTTCGTCATAGTAAATTTCAGGATCCCATCTTTCAGGTGAGACTTCACTAATTGCATCAATTCCTAGTGCGATCTCCGACCATAATTCGTCCACGCTATTGGCACCCGGGAAGACTCCTGCCATCCCAACAATTGCAATCCCCATCGGAGAAGGCTTTATAGAGATGCAGCTAATCTCTCTGGCAATCTTTTCGTATCTAGAATCAAGAACCGCCTTGGAGTTGACAGAGACATCGTGGTGGAGATCTTTTATTGATATTTTTTGATCCCTCAGAGTAGCCACATCTCCGATCATGAACATTCCCTCTAGTTTTTGGATATCTTCATCAACTCTTTCTAGTCCAGTGGCCGAGTGCACTAATCCTTTTGAAGCAATTCGCAGTCTCCCAAGATTAAGCAGTTCAAGTTCAGCCCACATATCTTGTGTAGAGGCCCCGGCTCGGATGAGGCGGCTTTTCTCGCTTGAAAAGTGCTGGACGTAAGGCGAATCCACACACCTGGTGGAATGGCCTGGTGATGTCTCTAGAAGAACCGTAGAAGAACAGTCCAATGCTTCTTGCTGGAATCCCTCTTTAATGGCGCCAGATGTCACACTTTCTTGACAGAAGAGATACGCAGTTCCCATCAAAACACCAATTGCTACTCCCTTTTGAACAAAAGGTGCAGCCATGGCGCTTACTCCTGCGCTTGAGCGAGCATCGTGGATGCCACCTGCGAATAGAAGCTCAATACCCTCTAGAGAACCGTTCCCATCGACTCCACCGCTATTTGAGTACTCCTCTAGAACTTCAAGTTGCTGCTGCCAAAGTACGAATGAACTTCTCGGACCTACGTGACCTCCGCATTCGCGTCCTTCGAAAACAAATCTCTTAGCCCCACCTTTTAAAAACGACTTGAGAAGACCAGGCGAGGGAACGTGAAGAAATGTTGGGACTCCATTTGCCTCAAGTGGAGCGGCTTGGCTGGGCCTTCCGCCTGCAATCAGAGCCAATGGGGGCTTGATCTCGTTAATGATTTCAAGTTGAGCATCCCTGAGTTCAGGACTTACAAATCCCAAAATGCCTACTCCCCACGTAAGATCATTTAGCATCTCTTTAGTCTGAACCAAAAGCTCTCTGCATTCATTTGCATTCATGAGTGAAAGTGCAATAAAGGGGAGGCCGCCAGCTTTGGCAACTTCATAAGCAAATTCAGCTTTATCGCTTACTCTCGTCATTGGGCCCTGAGCAATTGGATATTTGATTTTGTGATTAGAAGCTAACTTGGAGTCAGGAAACAAAGGATTAATTGAGCTTGCAAGTTCAATTGCACCAGAAATTGCTTTTTCAAATCCTTGAATTATTCCACCAACAGTGTAGAACTTTTGCTCCAGATCTTTAGCAATTGACCCATCATGTCCAATAGCTACTAAGCCTTCCTTCAGGCTCACATTTCTCAGCTGTTCTTCAATGTAGTCAGTACTTGTCGAGTCGTTGATTTCTTTGGCGAGGGTTTCAGGTCTTGAGAAAAAGGAATACCCACTAACTTCTTTAATCTCGCTTCCATCCATAGACCTAATTGCGTCACAGATTTCACTATCTATGGTAGCTGCACATTCTTTCGATAACGAAAGTGCCGAGTCAAGCACAACACCATGTGCACCCATTGCAACGGCACCGGGAGCTGTATTAATCCCAACTCCTCCGTGTAAGTAAACAGGAAGATCTGTCACATCCAGTATCTGTTGAAGTGATATAAATGCACTGCTTTCACCCGATTTCCCACCTACTTCACTCGCCGAGACAATTACGCCATCCACTGGTAAAAGCGATACCAATTGGAACTGTGACTTTCCCGAGATCTGAAGAATTACTGAATCAGCCACCTCTTTGAGAGCGCTTACCCAAGCAAGGACTTTTTCAGAATCACTCTCTTGACCAACACGGCGGCAGTCGATCACGATAGCTGAGAGGCGACTGGCTTTAATTGAATTCGTTACTATTTCAATGAGTTCATTTAGCGAAGAGCTATCTCGGTTGGGAAAATCAATGGATATGCCAAAGCTCGAACCTATGTTTTCTGAGATTTTCTCGACATATTCTAAAAAGGATCCCCCGAAAACCTTCCTAGCGTTTCCCTTTGATTTGATGAGCCCGAGATCTTGATACTTAACAATCGGAAATCCACCACCATTTGATACTTTCACGACAAAGTTCAAATTTGGAATCATAAATGGTTCGAAGCACCAAACTTTCCTATCCCATACTTTTTCCACTAATACCTCCACAAAATCTCAACGGAGAATTTCTTTTGCCAACGATTTGAACTGTCGAGCTCAAAGAGGTAATTAGCCTTAGCTAAATTTCTATATAGATGCTCGCAATGTTATTGTCGCGGCCGTCAGTAGATTTTAAATACCATTACTACCACTTAGAGCATTAAATCGCTTACACATTCGGTTACTAGATGGCTATATGGTCGGTAACAAAATTACTAGGAGAAAGAGCTACCTAGTATGATTTCCGCCAATCAAATCCAACATAGCTGGTAAAAACTGTATCAATTTTGCTGCCTAAGAATGTAATATAGTCACATTACGTATTTGATTTAATTCTCTAAGTAGTTTTCAAAGTTATAGTTCAGCTACACTAAACAATAATCAATCATTTTTTTAGATACAGACTCACTCACAGTAGTGATAAAAGGACACTTACCCATTACATAGCTGCTGAAGCCTTCCGTATTTGTCCACCTAGCGACCGCCAATGCTGGGTGACGTACAGAGGAAAATATCACTGTTGGTAGCTGACTAGCCGCTAATGCGCTTACTGACTCATGTGTCAGTTTCTCTGCTACCAGCGGTAGCAAAAATCGACTTCAAAATCTGGGAAAAACGGTACCTTTAGTCTGCCTTTAACAATCCAAGGAGAACCAGTATCTCATTGGCAACTTCCCCACGGCTATTAAACTCATTTTCAACTTTGAAATCAAAGGTTTTACTAGCTGCAAGGGAAAACTCCAGCTCTTCAGTCCGAAAAAGCATTTGTTGGGGCCTTTTATTGTCACATTCCCGCTCTGTAATCCGCTTCCTCCTTGATTCGATGCTACAAATTAACTCCATTACTTAGGTATTGCATCTAGGTAGTGCACAACGGAGCATTTCGAGATCCCCTTTTGTCTCAATTACTCGGGCAATTATCAGATGAGAAACCCCTACAACTCGGTAATTTGGCAGCATCAAGGACAACTTTTTGAATCCAAATTCAGTGGCATACTTGTCTTTTGTCAAAGATGGGTTTACTTGGCAAAGCCACTCAAGGTCGATTGCTCCACACGGTATTTGGCTGTCAGACGAAATGTCCAACCTCTTTTCTATGATAGAAGTTTTGCCAGCTCCAATTGATCCACTGATAACGGCAACTTGGCAAGAGGAGGTAGCTGGCATTTAGCTAGACTGTACCTACCTAAGAGTTTTTGGAAATCGAGTTTTCAGATATTGATTCGAATTTTTGACTCTTTTTTAAACTAGATATATTTTCAAACCAATCGATAACTAATGAGTTTTTTCCATTCAAATCAACCCCAACTAAATTCATCCAAAATGCCAAAGTGGCTTTTCAATCTTTTAGGCGCTATTTTATTTATAGTTGTTGAAGCAGGTCTACTAATTGTTGCTTTTAAGCGTCAATCTGTAGCCGTTCAGCTTCTCTACTTCGCAGCCCTACTGCCATCAATAATTCTCCATGAACTGTCACACGGTGTCATTGCATACTGGTTCGGAGACAATACAGCCAAGGACGCTGGTCGACTCACGCTAAATCCAATTCCAAGTATCGATCCCATTGGAACAGTACTGCTGCCGGCAATTATGACGGTTTCAGGTGTTGGGGCATTTGGTTGGGCTCGTCCTGTTCCTGTAAATCTCACCGAAATAAAGTCACGGGATAAAAGAGCCTTAGTATCTTTGATTGGGCCGATGACAAATATTGGCATTGCTCTTATTTGTGGATTGATTTACAAGTTTTTGGCAGCTCCTAATTTAACTGCCTGGGAAATAAGTAGCCTGACTTCGGGAAGTACATCTTTATTTTTTGTACAGCCTCTTTGGGCCCAACTCATCTTAATTGCAGGATTTGCAAATATTGTGCTCGCAACTTTCAACTTGCTGCCAGTCCCACCACTAGATGGATCAGCTTTAATCGAGCGAGCACTTGGAGAAAAGCATCTTGAGGCCTATTACAGATTCAGAAGTTATTCGATAGTGATTGTGATTGTCATAGTGTTGCTTGGCCGAAATTTGCTCTCTGGTCTCTTTAATTTTGAATTTAATCACTGGATGTCATTAATCGGATTCGTCGGTTAGGTTTGCAAGTTATAAAGGTTCATACCTTTTCTTAGTAAGTCATATTCAATTCTTTGAAATTTAGAAGCTTTATACACATTCCTACAAGATTTTAAGTAAATGACGTAACGTGGACAATGTACCACTCACCTCTCCAACTAATTAGTGAGAGAAGAGTAAAGTAATGCAGGATTCCATTAATTTTGTAATACATCCTCGTTCCATAGACTCTGTAGTAACTGCCAGAATTTGCCTCGACTCCGGGTAACACCCATACCGCATACTGGCTTGGAACCACAGTTGAGACATATTGAGCAATAGATGCATTCGATCCCAATTCGCTGTGAAGGGAATAAAGCTGTTGTTCGTAACCAGGTATTAGACGGTCCGTATAGTCGGCTGCAGGATTTGGAAGCGCTTTAATCTGTTCATAAGCAGTCATTGGGAAAAATGCTGGGAAAGCATCGGAAGTATTACCAGTAATTATGGCTTGCCATACATCTTGCATATGAGAGAGGAAAAGTGGATCACTATCTCCGGGAAGAATCTTTTCCTGAGGTAATGAACCGGGATCTACCACGGTTGTAGTAGTTGCAGGAGCAACGGTTGTAGTAGTTGCAATAATTTTGGGAACTGTTATGGCGGGACTAGACCTAAGCGTCAGTTTCGAAGGAGAATTGCCGCTATCAAACCTTAATATCATCCCGATCAAAAGACCCAATATGACTGCAAAAGACACAACCATGAGATCGGTCGACCTATTTTTTGTACTCAATTTGTTTAAATTCACTCCAAATATATTTTGCCAGAGCCAATGAAACTAAAGACACCAATTAGTGACACTCGTTCAATAAGATACAATATTTTTATAAAATCCCAGGTAAAGGGGTCTGTACAAATGAGTACAAGAGAGTAAAATAGAAGTGTGAAATCTTATGGTCAGTACTGCCCCATCGCTGCTGCCCTGGATGTTATCGGGGAAAGATGGTCTTTATTAATTATTCGAGAGTTGTCTTTTGGACCTCAAAGGTTTACCGATATCCGAAGGGCACTTCCTGGACTGTCTCCCAATCTTTTGATTGATAGGCTCCGCTTGCTTGACGAACAAGGTGTAATCGAACGCAGGGGGGATGCCGGAATGAGTTCTAGAGCTGTATATACCCTTACAGCTACTGGAACTGAATTGCTTCCTATTTTGCAGTCCTTGGCTCAATGGGGAATTCACCACCTCCCAGACCCTAGTGAGATTTTAAATTTCTCTCCGGTTGCTGCTATTCGGACTGCATTGTTCAATGGAGTGGCCTATAGATTTCTTCCCCCGGAGGGAATTAGGGTGAGCCTTGAAATTGACGGAATGAGATTCCGAATGCTTCTCAACGGTCCCGTTCCATGGCTACGTGGTGGAAGCGATGAAAACGCGGACGTTAAATTGAAGATCTCTGCAGCAGATCTTGTGCGGTGGCGCCAGGGCCGAATATTGGTAGGCGAAGCTCTCCAAAGCGGAAGAATTGAATTAAGCGGTTCGAAAGTTGAAGCGTTTTTGGATGTTTTTGGATTCCAAGCCGCGCCTGCAAAGAGACCTGAGCTTGCCATAAGATCAATTGCGGCACTTAAGGCCGAGGCCAACTAAGATTTCAAAAATCCCTCTATGTAGTAGAGGCAATTGACCACATTAGTCATCTAAGAAGTAACTTAACCATCTACTTACTTTTGCAGCAAAAGGAACTTGGGCCTCTTATTCCCTCAATTGGCACGGATGGTCATTGCACAAATTTGATAAATCTAGTCTTCGAATTCTTTTATCTCATCCCAGAGCCCGCAGATCTTCCATATCTTAGTACTCACAGGGTTTATTAGACCTAAATCAAATGAAAGCTTCCTTGGCTTGGATGCGGCATCTTTTAGAAGCTGTTTTGCTTCCAGACTGTTGATAGCCTCTAGGAATGCCGACATGGGAACTCCATTTTTTCGACAGTAGTGACGAGATGGATATACCATAAGTCTCACCATTATTGCCATCAATATAGGCACTACCAGACCAAGAAGAAACTTCCTCGTTCTCCCTAATTCAGGAACCTTGAGCTTCAAAGTGTTCCTTGCAAATGAGAGGTGCCGAGCTTCTTCTGTAACATGAATTTTCATAATCTTCTGAACAATTGGAGGCCCCTCACCGGATCTAATCTGCGAGCGCTGAATATGATCGATTGGATCTTCTCCTCCAAGGACAAAAAAGAAAAATAGAGAAGGAGCATAGAACTGCAAGGGAAGAACTACCCTGACTGCAAGCCACTTTAACAATGGTGGCATGCCCTTAACCGGAAGTCCCGTACGGTTAACGAATTCTTGAAACATCATAGAATGGTGGGATTCTTCAATAACCTCATGATGAATATACCGAAATTCAGGCATCCCGTTCGGGAGCCGAAATGCATAGGCTAAAAGACCCCTTTGTAGGAGGTTTTCAAACTCCCACCCAATCCGCATAATTGAGGCAATACGAGCTATAGCTAGTTTCTTTTGGGTTTCGGGTGATTGTTGGTGATACCAAGAAGAATGGTTCAAAGGATCCAACTTCCAAAATCCCCAATGCTCGTCATCTAGGTCAATTCTATTTTCCGACAAATCCCACTCGATGTCGACGTATGCATCAAAATGCTTCTCAACTGATTGACGGGAAAGTCTTTTTACTATGGTCTGAAAATTATCTAAAGAGCTACGCTCCTTATTTTTTTTGCCATCTCTAATATCTGCAACTACCGTCACAGAAACCTCCTTATACTCCGCCCAATTGGGCTCGTGCAATTAGATCCACTAGGGGTCCTGGAACTAGACCATTCATGTACCATCCCACCCAGCTTTCAAATCCCACTGGCACTACTCGTGAATTACGCCTTGCGGCCCGGACGATGGCTTTAGCCACTAATGATGGATCATGTCCCTTGCTGAATACCTTTTGCACCTTGCCTGCAGTTTTTTCACTTCCTCGCTCCCCTAAGAATCGTGATGTTGAAATTATTGGAGTATTAATTACGCCAGGACAAATGACTGAAACACCTACTCCAGATTTTGCCCAATCAGCTCTGAGACACTGTGATAGAGCAAGAACTCCAGCTTTTGTTGTAACATAGGCTGGCTCTGTTGCCCGAGGAAAGTATGCCAATCCTGAAGCAACATTAGAGATATGACCGCTTCCCCGCCTCATCATCAAGGGTCCAAAGGCAGCACATCCATTTATTACTCCCTTGAGATTCACGTTCATGATCCAGTCCCAGTCATCCCCACTTGTATCAAGAAATCTTCCAGACATTCCAACGCCTGCATTATTGACCAATACATCAGGAACGCCATATTCGACCCCAATACTCTCTGCAAGTTCGGCCATTGCCTCTCTGTTACTTACATCTACCTGAAACGAATAACCGCCGCAACTAGCAGCAGTCTTTTGAGCTGCCTCAGCGTTTTTATCTAAAGAAATCACAGTACTTCCTGAATTGGAAAAGGCCTCAGCGCTCGCTTTGCCGATTCCGCTACCAGCTCCAGTTACAACTACAAGCGCGCCATTTAACTCCACGGAGCCTAAGCGCCGTCTATTTCGGGATTTTTTCATCATCTTCTACTGTAACATTCTCCACTGCTACAGTCAAGAGCGTAGTACAATTAAAATAAGGCACTTCAACTTCCCTTCTAGTGCCGTTGGTCAAATCGGCTGAGTCGGAGAATAAATATGACAACTAATGAATATCGAATCGATGACTTAGCCAGATTGGCCAAAACCACTGTCAGAAATGTTCGAGCATATCAAGACCGCGGACTCCTTCAGCCTCCAAAGAGGGTCGGGAGAGTCGGATTTTATTCGCAGGCTCATTTGGCAAGACTCAGATTAATTAATGATCTCCTTAACCGCGGATACTCTTTGTCAAATATTGCGGAGCTAATTTCAGCTTGGGAATTAGGTCAAGACGTAAGTGAACTATTGGGTTTGGAAGAAGCCCTTGGGGCACCTTGGGCCGAACACAATGAAGAGATTTTAAGTATTGACCAACTAAAGGAGCGCTTCGTCAATGCTATCGATGACGGAGAGATAATTCAGGCACTGAAAAGTGCAATCGAACTTGGAATTTTGGAAATTAACGAAAATAGGGTTCATGTATTCGAACCCCATCTTCTCAATACGGCAATACTCCTCACCAACGCCGGCGTTCCAATGGAACCGATCATAACAGCAGGTAAGGAACTTCGAGTCACCGTAAATATTATTGCGCAACTATTTGTGGACCTGGTGACTAAATATGTTATGGATCCCCTTGGGGAACCGATCCCTTCTGACAAGGTCGGTGAACTCACGGAACTCATTTCGAAGTTAAGGCCAGCTGCGAAGGCAGTACTTGATGCAGAAATCTCAAGAGCACTTGAAAATGTGATTCAGATCGAACTTGGTGAGCGTGTCTCAAGAGTCCCAACCCAAGAGGCAAAAAGGGCTTAGCTGGTTTGCTCTCCGGGTTTCATGGATTCACCTAGAGTTGGCAACTAATTTATGCAGAATAGCTGGTCAGGTCCCCCTTGGGAGCCATACGTTTTTCTGAAACAGCTTGTATAGTCCGTCTGGGACATTTTAGTTGTGCGTTGTGCTTTTTTTGTTCATAGTTGGTAACTATTCAGGTCTCGCGTCACTTCGCGTGAACTCCAAGTTCCGCCTTTAGGCAGGGTTATAAAGTACCGAGAGTTCGGTTAACCATTATGGACTCG
>JABEUL010000019.1 GCA_013044465.1 Acidimicrobiales bacterium | reverse complement strand
GGGTTAATTTATGATCGAAATGGGAATCTTTTAGTGGGAAACAAGGTCATTTTAACCGTGACGCTCACTAGACAAGTTGCCAAGACTGACCCTTGGATTATTCCTAAGTTGGCCGCAACGCTCTCAATAACTCCTCAGCAAGTTAGTGCTGCGTTGACTAATCCCAACTATTCCATATATAAGCCCGTACCAGTTGAGTTCAATGTGCCACGATCTGTGGCCATGCTGATTGAAGAGCAGTCGTCAAACTTCCCAGGGGTCCAAGTTACCCTAACAACTGAGCGCTATTATCCCAACGGAAACATGCTTGCTCAGATGCTTGGCCATACCGGTCAAATTACAGGTGCCGAGATGACCTCACCTACATATCAAGGGTATGCTCCGGATGCCATTATCGGTCAAGCAGGAATTGAAGAGTCTTTTAATTCAGTTTTAGAAGGACAGAATGGAACCACAACGTACGAAGTAAATGCACTTAATCAAGTTGTAAAAACTTTAGCGGTGAAACCTGCAATTCCTGGAAATGATCTCGTGCTCCCAATTGATTTGGGACTTCAAAATACCCTAGATACTGCGTTAGCTAACCAGATAAATGCTCTTCATTCATCAGTGGATCCAACTACTGGTATCCACCCTCCTGCTACAAGCGGAGCTGCTGTTGTTATGGATGTGACCAATGGTGACATATTAGCCATGTCTTCGTATCCTTCTTATGATCCAAGTTTGTGGGTCGGAGGAATTTCAGAATCAAATTATCTCAACATTGAAAGTCCGACAAATGGGACACCTGCCCTTGATAGAGTCATCCAAGGGGAGTACACGCCCGGTTCAACTTTCAAATTAGCTACTGCAACTGCAGCACTGAACACCGGCCTTATCAGCCCTTATACCAATATCAATGACCCTGGATATTTCCAAATTCCTGGAAACTGTAGTGGGAAGTGCAGATTCCATAATGCGGGGAATGAAGCACTTGGATCTCTTAATATTATTAAGGCATTAGCTGCCTCGGACGACGTTTTCTTTTACACTCTCGGTTATCAGTTTTATGCCAAAGCAGGCCAGTATGGATCGACTCCCATCCAGGACATGGCAAATAAATATGGATTTGGCGAAATTACAGGTATTAGCCTTCCAGGCGAACAGTCAGGGAGAGTGGATTCACTTGCTACAAGAGAGGCTCTATATAAGGCAGCACCGAAGGCATTCAACCCACCTGGATGGTATACAGGTGACAACATTGAGATGGCCTTTGGGCAGGGAGAGACAGTTATTACGCCACTTCAGTTAGCAGACGCATACGCAACTTTTGCCAACGGAGGAACCAGGTTCGCGCCCAAAATAGCTGCAGCTGCAGTTACTCCAAACGGAGTTCTGGCCAAATCCTACCCAAGTGTAGTTAAAGACAGGGTGCCTCTCCCTTCTTCCACGAGAGGACCAATGCTCACAGGCTTTGAGGAGGCAATTTCTGCGCCATTTGGCACAGTGGGAGCGACCGGGGCATTTAATGGTTTTCCGTCAAGTTTCCCGTTAGCTGGAAAGACAGGAACTGCTCAGACAAACCACGTGGAACCTGACGCCCTTTTGGTAGTTTTTGGGCCAGCAAATACACCAAAATACGTGGTAGCTGTGGTTATTGACCAAGGTGGATATGGAGCGCAAGCCGACTCGCCTGTCGTGAAAGCTGTTTTTAATTACCTAATTTCCCATACCATCGGACCGATAGTATTACCTAAAGCCTCCACTTAAAATGTCTTACTTGAAACGGGTAAGCCGATTCAAGCTGAGCAGTTTGGGCTAAAGTAGGTGTAGATATACGAGACAAGGAGGTGCCAAATTGCAATTGAGTTCAATTCGACAAGTAATAGGCAATGGCATCTTAGCTTTGGTGCGGTTTTTCGTATTTTTCTACTCAAATCATTTAGATAGCTACTCCGTTTTAGAGCGGGGTCATAGTGATCGAAAACGGCATATAAGGCCAGCGTTAGTCAACAGCTCTCCTGAAAGCCGTTTGCCACTTAATCGCCAATTAAGTGGATCAAGAAGGGATTTTTATAATGTCGGAAGCGACTTTAGACCAGGGTCAGGACCCAGAATCGGCCAAGGATGGTCCTGCAGGTGAATTACATTCATCAAGGAGTTCAAGTAGCCAAGTAGCCTCACGCGGGGTGGCAAAGAAGCCCCAAAGTGTGCCAAATCCTGATGATGACAGCTTGGATCAAAGCCAATCTGCCCAATCAGAGCCACTGAAATCTGGTAATTCTCGCCCTAGACCAGCCAGAGGCCCAAGGGCTAAAAGTGAGAAAACTCCTGAAGGTGATGTCAATACAGTTGTGGAGAGTGAAGTCGCGCCCAAATCTCCACCTCGAGAGAGGCCAAAAATTGGAGATTCACGTCCGGCTCCGGTTTTGCCAGATACATCTGGCGAGAAAAAAATGGATTCAGGGGCCCCCAAAAATGACAATAGGAGGGGAAGTAACCAAAAACCAAGAGTAGGTGATTCAAGACCATCTGCAAGGACGTCAAATAGGCCGGATGATTCTGGCGATGATGCATCAAGCCAAATCAGCCAAAGGCAAAAACCTCAGATTTCAGATACAAACGGTGAGGGTGATAGCAAGAAACCCAGATCCAGAAGGGGCTCATCTTCCAAAAGCCGTCAAAATGCACAAGCCAAGATTAGAGCAGACTATGAAGCGGCTTCAATTACAGACGAAGCAAGTGAATTTAACGAAAAACTCGGAAAAGCATTGGGCCGTTACTTAGTTTGTGTTCACGCTTCTGACAAATTCGTTCAACTCGCTATCCTAGAAGGAAGAACATTAGTCGAACACTATGTATCGCGCCCAACAGATGACGCCAATCAAGTGGATGGAAACATTTATATGGGGCGAGTGAAAAATGTCTTGCCAGGAATGGAGGCTGCTTTTGTCGATATCGGAACTCCGAAAAACGCTGTGCTTTATAAAGGCGATGTAAGAGACGATCATGAAGATGTAGAAACCTCTGACAAATCACAGAAAAGTGGGTCTAAAAGCGATGACAAGTTTTCAGACCACGATACGAGAATTGAAGATGTTTTAAAGAACGGACAGATGATTGTATGTCAGGTCACCAAGAATCCCATTGGAGTAAAGGGTGCAAGACTGACTCAAGAGGTGTCTATAGCAGGTCGTTTCGTGGTATTGGTGCCTGGTGGTACAAGTATTGGAATATCAAAACGACTCGAGGACACCCAGAGAAGACGGCTCCGAAAAATCATTGATCAGATAAAACCCGAAGGTCACGGACTGATCGTTCGAACGGCGGCTTCAAATGCAACTAGTCAGGATTTAGACCGAGATATAAAGTCACTAGTAAAGACATGGGCAAGAGTCGAAGAAAAGGCTAAAAAAGTAAATGGGCCTGCGCTATTGCACCGTGAGCCTCACATGGTCCTAAAAGTACTGCGTGAAGAACTTAACTCTGACTACAGGGGAGTTCTCATTGACGATGCTGACCTGTTTCTAGAAGCCAGGAATTATATTGAGAGCGTAAATCCAGAGTATTTGGATCGAGTCTTCTACTACGACAAGCAAAAAGAGGCTCTACCTATCTTTGAGAGATTCCATATTCACGAGCAGTTGCATAAAGCCCTGGATCGTCAAGTTTGGCTTCCTTCAGGAGGTTCGCTAATTATCGAACACACTGAAGCGCTCACGGTAATTGATGTCAATACATCCAAAAATGTTGGTTCTTCCAACCTCGAAGAGACGGTATACCAGAACAACCTAGAAGCAGCTGAGGAAGTTGCCCGGCAGTTAAGACTTCGTGACATTGGCGGAATTATCGTAATTGACTTTATAGATATGTCTGTTAGGCAAAACAGAACAAATGTTATGTCGGCTTTCCGCTCAGCACTGGCTAGGGATAAAACTCGAACCCAGGCATTTGATATTTCAGACTTGGGCCTTGTGGAAATGACCAGAAAGAGGATTTCAGAGGGTTTAGTGGACTCACTTTCCCATAAATGTCCTGAGTGCAATGGTCGCGGCATCATTCTTGATACAGAAATGGACTAGGTAGTGGCAATTTCTCAAATGAGGAGAACGAAAGGTTTTTTAAAAGATGCCACTGTCACTCCTGCTAATATATAAAGGCCATGTACGCAGTAATAGATATCGGATCAAAGCAGTCCAAAGTGGCCCAAGGTGATGTAGTAAATGTTGACCTGTTGGACCAGATTATAGGTGATGAAGTCATTCTTTCACCCGTTGCAGTATTTGACGGTCAAGAAGCCGCCATTTTGCCAAAAAGTTTGGAAGGAGCTTCGATCAAGGTTCGTGTACTAGGAGAGGTTAAAGGTCCTAAAATAACGGGCTTCACCTATAAACATAAGTCAAATCAGAGAAAAAAATGGAGCCATAGGCAGAACTACACCCAAGTTGAAATTCTCGAAATTGTTGCTCCAAATATTTCTAAGTAGGATCGGGAATAATTAGATATGTCAAAAACTAAAGGTGGCGGTTCCACTAGGAACGGAAGAGACTCACAAGCCCAGCGCTTAGGAGTAAAAGTATATGATGGAACAGTTGTCAAGCCTGGCACCATTATTGTGCGTCAGCGTGGAACCCGCTTTTACCCTGGACACAACGTCGGAATTGGCGGAGACGACACCCTTTTTGCCACTGAAGCTGGCAAAGTCAAGTTCGGTACCAGAAAAGGTCGCCGACTAGTTGACATTATTACTAACTAGTCAAGTCACAGGGACACTATGTCCCAACTGTCATGCCCGGATTTATTGACCAAGCGCAGTTACACGCAAAAGGTGGTAATGGCGGGGCTGGAGCCGTTGTTTTTCGGAGAGAAGCCCATGTAGCAAAAGGTGGACCAGATGGTGGTGACGGTGGCAGCGGTGGAGATGTTGTCCTAGAGTCGACTTCGAGAGTTTCATCACTTCTTTCGTTTAAGGACCAGCCATTCAGGAGAGGTGGAGATGGCACACATGGTGGTCCAAAAAAGCAGCACGGAAAAAAGGGTTCTCAGGAAATAGTCCCTGTTC
>JABEUL010000248.1 GCA_013044465.1 Acidimicrobiales bacterium | reverse complement strand
TTATGAGACCTTGAATATAAGTTCCGATGCCACCTGGCACCTTTCGTCGAATTTGCTCGGTGACTATGCCGATTTTTAATCTCTTGTTTAGTGGTTGAGCTTTTGGCGATAAATACCTATCCATTAATTTGATTCAATCCGATAATTTCTAAAACTTATAGTATCAATCTTACAGTATGCACCAAAATATCTAAATTTGGTCAAGCCAGATTATCTAAAGAGGTCTTCATTGGGATTTCTTATTATTTCTTTTGCCAACCCCGGACTTTGGAACCAACTTTTGTCCACACCCCTTACAATTGCCACTGGAATTCCCGAATCCTTGGGCATAACTAATTCTGCTGCCGATGCCAATTCATCCGCTATGCATACCTCAGTTACCTGCATCTCTCTTCCGTTTGCGTCATTCTTGCCCTTCCAGTCGACAACCGGTGCAATACCTGAAACACCGATTGCCACATCACAAAGCCCTCTGCGCCAGGGTCTTCCAAAAGTATCAGAAATAATCACTCCAACGCTCTTACCCGACTTTTTTTTGATGTTTTGCATGATCTTTTTAGCCGAGAGGTCGGGATTCTTTGGAAGAAGCGCAACGGTCCCAGATGGAACATTTGACAGATCAACACCAGCATTTGCACACACAAATCCGTGATGGGTCTCACTGATTACCAGATCGCCTCGCCGCCTCAGAATAGCAACAGACTCATCTTCTACAATCTGTCGCTTGTGTCCTTCAGGATTACTTGGATTCAGCTTTATGATCAATCCCTCTTGCTTAGAAACAATTTTCTGAGTCACAACCAAGACGTCAAAATCCATTACCTCAATAGATTGCATGATCAGATCTGCAATATCTGAATCTTGGGTGACTTCACCTAAACCTTCAACCGGGATAATCTCGAGCATTGATACGCTGCCTTTACTTGCTAATTAGTGACTTACACCTTAAGCATTAAATCTAGTATGCCTGAGTGCCTCACCTAGTATAGGAAATTAGCACCCACCGCCAAAATCGGGCCGCTCTTGGTTAGTTAATTTCAGATAGTGGCAGGAGTTCTAATTGATTTGTCCGGGGGATTAAGAAATATTACGAATAAATAAGATCAAACCGCAGCCAGCAACTTGCAACTTGCACACCGCTACAGGGCAGTCTGGCCCAACCAGTAATCAAGGTTGGAAGAAAGAGCCAGATTGAAAAGCACTTTACATAAACTTGTTTCCAAGGTTTTGCAATTGTATGAGCAAACTACTGTCTGGAAATTCCAATGCCTAATACATCTCACTCGCCACTTAATGGGCATACTTCATTTGCCTCGATGCAACTTCTTTCATTTGGATGAACAAATTGCCAAAGTATTTAATATCCAAATTAAAGTGAGAAACCTTTAAACACCTCACATAGAGTCAACCAAGTTTGCGACTACATTCTTGCTTTATAAAACCACACAAGTCTCAGAGCTCTTAATTTTTGCGCTAAAGCTTAAAAAGTGAAAAATATAATTCAAAACAATTCCACATTACAGTTGAGTGCAAAATCACTTCTATTTTAAAGTGTCAGGCATCTCTTGATTTCATTCGCCAAGCGCCAATAATGGTCCATCCAACCAGCCAGGCAGTAATTACGCAAACCGCCGCGAAAGTTGACTCAGGCAGCAGCCCAGGGTTCCCTCCACCGCCGCCTCCACCAGCAAGAACCGGCAAACCTCCAGGTGTCAAATGCGCAGTTGCAAGTCCGACTACTGTACGCTGCAAACTTATTAAATGGGGTATTTTGGCAGTAGAGAGGATTGGAGTGAGCACAATTTGAAGCACAATCATCATGATTACAGAAATAGTTCGCTGGCCAATTAATGATCCTAGGCCCAGACCAACTACAAATCCAACAATTACTTCAAGCTCAATCCAAAGGCCAGTGTCTATCATCAAAGTGTTACTAGGTACGCGAAAGCGAGAAGCGTATCGGCTAAAATCAGCCTTTGCAATAGCGCGAGCTGCTTGCACTAGCTGCGTGTGAGTAACTTGTACCTGTGGCACAGGGCCACCAGGATGAATTTTTATAAGACCAGGTCCACCTTGAGGACCACCTTGCCCCGGGCAAGGCTCATTGGTGATTGTATTTCCAACCGATGAGGAAGGATTTAACCCTCCGCTAGGTACGTCAAACAATGGGAACTGACACACTACTTCTTGTGCATTATTTGCAGCCCAGCTTTCTAAGCCTGAAACCGACAACCCTTGTGGAACTGTCACCCCGCCAAATTGAAAGGATGTAGGAGCCGAGAAAACACAAACCAGGCAAACAATTGTAAATCCAATCGCGACTAAAGGCACAATGATAGCCAGCCCAGCCGGTATTCGAGCTAAATACAAAGCCACACGAGACCTGCCTGTTACTACCAAGTGTCGGAACATTCCCTCGCTTAGGTCAATAGAGCCAGCAGTACAGCCAAGAGTAGCTGAGACAATAAAACCGAATATAAATAATATTCCAGATGTCATTGCAACATATACCGTGTAGCCTCCGGCCGGACCATAGCTATTTGGGGATGCTGCATGAAGTATTAATTTCACTCCCAGGAAAATAGTTGGGAGTCCTATAGTTACTAAAATCGTAACTATTCAGGTCTCGCGTCACTTCGCGTGAACTCCAAGTTCCGCCTTTAGGCAGGGTTATAAAGTACCGAGAGTTCGGTTAACCATTATGGACTCG
>JABEUL010000247.1 GCA_013044465.1 Acidimicrobiales bacterium | reverse complement strand
GTCGATAATTACATGTATTGGACCTGGATCATCAGAGTTTGGGCCGGTGGCGATACTGATCGCCCCTTGGCTGTTGGTTTGAACAGTCACCTGGTTAGATATCACTTGGTTGCCAATGAAATCGATATTCGAAGTGGAAGGCTCTGGAGAACCTTCTGGATAAAGGGTCAGATATCCGTTGGCAGATAGATCGGAAGTTGTGACAACTGTAACGTTCAATACGACTGCTTCAATTCCAGACGATGGAAGTCCACTCGAGTATGTGGTTGCATCAGAACAATTTGGAGGAACGACTTTGTAAGCAGGGGTACCTTCCAACTCAATATTTTGAACTTGCGACCCTGTGAAGGGCTGAAGTCCCAGACTGCAGCGACTATCTGCTAATCGAACTGGCGAACTAAGAGCCACGTAACCCGCTTGCGGACTGGGAGAGGCGACTGCCTGGCTGACGAGTATTGTCAATAAGCTCAATATCGTAATTACAGCCGTGAAAAGGCTGAATGCTAGCTTAATGCTCGATTTACGCGATTGTTTCATTGGGACTTTCCCGCCTCCGTCTTCTACAAATACCGAAATTCTTTCGACTTCTGTTGGTACCTCTTTCGCTGACTTATTTGGGTCTTCGTGAACTTGGTATCATTTTTATAGCCTGCCATTTGGACGACTATACACCTCTGATGCATCGCTTGCACGGATTACCCAGAGCGTCCCTTTTTTACTTTGCAAAGGTGATCGTTTTTCCTTTTCTAGCACATATGGATTTTCAACAGGAGCGGTTTCCCAACAAATAGTGATTTCTAAATGGCGATTTACGCGCAGCGCACTTTATGTTAAAGGTCAGTCGACGTAAAATGCATAGACATGGATTAGCCCGGAAAGAAACAAACCCTGCGAATAGAAGGAGGAAACAATATTCAAGAGAATCTTTACTAAGCGAGACTTTCCAAAAGGCACAAAAAGCCGATTCCAGATAAAAACCTTCGGACCTAAAGGAACTCTCTAAATCGTTCCTGAAGAGCCGCAGCCACTTCCCGATCAGCGTTATCTGACACATGAGCATAAAGGTCCAATGTGAGCTTTATGCTCCCATGTCCTGCTCTAGCGGCCATGACCCTTGGGTGGACTCCTTCATCTACCATTGAAGACACAGCTGCATGCCTTAATACATGAAAGGTGATTCCAGGAAGTCCAGCTCGAATAGTTGCAGGACGCAGTATTCTCTCTCCGATCCGGCGTCTCAAAATGCCACCACGTGGTCCCAGGAAAACTAGAGCTTGATCATTGTTCATATCCGCCTTTCTATTTAAAACTAGGTGACGCTTTATGTCATCAAGTAAAAACTCAGGTGCTGCCAGTGTCCGAAGTGCAGCTTTGCTTTTCCCCTCAGAGACTATTCTGAGACTACCTTCTAGTTCCTCCACTACTTGATAGATCGATACAGTACCTCGCTTGAAATCTATGTCACGAACTCTAAGTGCAATAGCTTCGCCCCAACGCAGACCTAGAATACTCGCAGTTAAGACTAAGGCACTATATGGTTCTGGGACTTCTCTAACTAGTCGCATTAATGATTCTGGAGATATAGCTTTTCTCTCTGGCGGATGAAAAGTTGGCAGTGCTACTCCCCTTACAGGAGAGCGCCCCAGTTGGTCGGTATCAATAGCTGCATTAAGCAATGCTTTGAGTGCAGCAAAGTCTCTTGCAACAGTTGAAGGCGATGCTTCTTTTGATCTTTCTGAAATTGCTCGCTGTATGTGCAATGGAGTAATAGAAGTTAGGGTCATATTCCCAAGTGAAGGCATAAACACATCTAGCCCTTGGCGGTCACGAACTACACTTGCAGGCTTCTTACCTGGTCTCATTAGCCATTCTTCGGCCCAAGCCTTTAAACTTTTCTGGCCCGCATTGGGATTTAAGTAGGTTCCTCTAGCTATATCGGCCTCAGTAGAAGCTAGAAAGCGGCTGGCATCTCCTTTTGTGGCAAAAGTATCTGGTGCCGTTATTCTTTCTCCAATTTCATCACGGAATCTTACTTGCCATCTGCCAGATTTCAGTCTCCGTACACTTCCGAACTGTCGCTTCGCCATGACTAACTGGCAACTCTTGACATAGATTGAGCACTAAAAACTCGACTTGAACTAGTTGTAGTTTGAGGTTCTACGCGGTTGTTCTCCAAGTAGGATTCAATATCACTTTCTGAAAATACAATCCTTCGCCCTGCCCGAGAAAAGGCTATCCTTCTTTCTTCAACCAATCGACGCAAAAGTCGAAGAGTGAATACAGGGTAATTATCTGGTACTTGATCCAAGGTTAGGTAATTGCCTCTTGAGACCTTTGCAGTATTGTGAATATCCCGTTTCGATGTCTGTAATGTGCTTTTATTACCCATTTAAAATCCCTCTTTCCAGTTCTATTTCAGAAGTCCAAAAGTTCGGATAAATAATCAGTTCGTAGACATTTTTACTCTCAAACCAATCTTTCACTGCTCTTGCCTCCTTTGACGCCTCTTGTAGCCGTCCCTACCCTTTGGCTACTGAGCTGCCAGAAGCCCTACGGTTCGCTTGGGATTTTGTATTGACGAGCTCTATTGGTCACGTCACGGACTATATAGTCATCTATTTCCTTCGAATTTGACATGAAAGGAACCACAGGTTGTTCAACGTGGGAAGTACTACATGAATTCTCACTGGTCCAACTGCGAAGCATTGACGAGATGTCACGAAGGGCCCGGAACCAATCAAGTGGAGCTGAAGCGGGAGCACTGTCCATAAAGCTCACGAGTTCATGGTCACGAAGTGCAGACAACGCTTCTACATGTCCATTGTGGCGCCACCAGCACGGTGGAATCACATGATGATCTAAGTGGCTAAAACGAGATCTCAGGTCTTCTACCCATTTGAATAGGTTGACCCAATTAATCTGGGCTTCATCGGCCGACATTGAAGGCCAGTGAGTTGCAATCGGAATCTCATCAAAGTCTGGAATGCTTTCACGGTATTGTGAAAGAAGACCCTCTAACGAGTTGACTCCCGGAGTTGCTTCTTCAACAGGTCCATTTATTTCAGGAATTTGCTCGACGTCAGTGCCTGAATCAATACCATCATCCACTTTGACTTACTGCCTTATTATCAACACGCAAAGAAGCGTTGCTTAGAGACGCAGATTCAACTTGGGAAGTATTTTTTTGAGATATCCTTAGCCTCCCAACGATAAGGTCGCTAGCTTGACCTCTATTGAGTTTTCGCCACGAAGGCGATGATTCTAAGATTTTATGGACTTTGTCATGACAATTCCGGCATAGTGGCATGAGATCGTCAAATCTTTCGTGACCAAGACGCTCATAGCTTCGATGATGTAAGTCGCCATGTTGGAGGGTCCAGTTCCCTCCACACGCTAGGCAAGTTGGGTCACGTCCTTCTAGGTCGACCCAGGTGGAAAACCACAGCTTTCTAGCATCTAACCAGCTTTGGCTCTCCATCCACTTTGAATATTCGAACCGCTTCCTTATTCGAGAGGTCGACCAGGGCAGGCCAAGCCGAGATTCACGCATGTTCTTGGACCCCTTCGCAAATATCGTCACAACTTGGTTCGCCTGTGTCAATTGTCTCCTCAAATCTCGATTTGGATGCAATTAGCTCTTTTCTGTCTTTTCTTTTAGTCCAGGGTTGAAGTCGCACTATTACCGGAGCAGATGCTCGGAGGAGAAGAAGTCCATGACCAATTGGAAGTTTTCTGATCTCAGATGGTTCGAGGATTGGTATACGTTTGGTGGAAGACGACATGGAGCATCCAAGTCCACCTTGTCTTGTCTCTGACCACTCTTTAAGTTCTCTGTCTCCAATGAGCCTTGAAATATCCGATAAGTCATCAGCATTGGATGAGCCACCTAGGACAATCTTTATAATGGCAGAATCCCATATGGCCCCAGCAGCTTCTCTTCCCCAGCGATCTCTAGCTTGAGAAAGTGACTGAAGTACAGCTAGTGTCATTATCCCAGAACCTCCACCTTCACTCATTAGAGATGGGAGTGAGGGAAGTGGATAGTTGGCAGCTTCATCAAGAACTAGGGAAAGTGGCGGATCCAGTCGTTGGCCAATACATTTTGCTGCTTCATGCCTGGCCGCATTAATCACGTCTTCAATTAAGGCAGCGACAAGAGTTGAGGTTGAACTGGCTCCACTGGCACTTCCTAAGAGGAAGAGAGTTCCATTTTCTTTTAGGAAGGTTTGAGGATCGAAAGACTCATTTTCCCTTGGTGAAACTGATGCTAAAACAGACGGGTCAGAAAGAGGTGCAAAAGTATTGGCAACCATTGCCCAAACTGAGTCTCTAGTTCGCTGATCAGCTGAGATAATGGCATCGAGCGCACTGCCCCAGCCTGGAGTGGACCCATTATTAGTTGAAAGTATATTGACTGCTTCTTTGGCAGCACCTGCGAAATGGCTCCATCGGTAGAGGTCGGAGGGCGGTCGGTTATCTAGCGCACCTGCTTGGAGAAGTGCTCGAGTAACGGCTAATGCTTGTTGGCGCCAAAAAGATCCATTTTCAACTCCACTCTTAAGCGTTTCTCCTACAAGCGCTTCAGCCCTTACAATTGCATTCTGTGGATCTATGCATCCCCTAGTCAGTGACCATTTCATAGTAGATGGCAAACTCGCTGATCTCGCAAGACCTTGTGGATCAAAAATAGCTACAGGTCCTCTTTTTTTCCTTGCATCAAAGGTAACTGCAAGGTTGTCAGGCCTGGTGGAAGTGGTAACAAGGGCACCTGGAGCATCGAGGATCATTGGAATAACAACATTTGTACCTTTTCCAGAGCGAGGCGGACCCAAGAGAAGCATTGAATCTTCCACCGATGCCCAACACGGAATACCATTTCCAATCCCGATTAAATAACCGATGTCACCTGGCTTTGGCTTTAGAAGCGAGGGCCGCAGTGTGGAGGCTCGTTTCATGAGTGACTTTTGACTGGCAGCAACTCTGATTTCAGATCTACTAGCAAGTCCCTGAGCTTTCAAGGGACTTTTATTCAAAGTTCCGCTGAATACATTTCTAAACAACCTAACGCCGAGAAAAGTTAGCAACCCGGCGACTCCTACTACTAGCGAGGTGACACTCCAATAAAGTACGGATGATCCAACTGGAGTATGCCATGACTTAGATGGATCTGAAGGATCAGACAGGCTAGATAGCCCAGCGAAGAAATGTCCATCTGGGATTTTATGTTGTGAAAGCAAAGCGGAGATAGCTCCTCCAAGCCAAAGGACACCTGAGAGCAATATCAATATTGCAATAGCACCTAGAACCAAGTCAGTTCCACTTCTAGGGCTCGGCTGCATCACTGGCTTTCTATGCGACTACGTTCAAGACTCTCCACCTCGACTGCGAAGCAAGATTCTTCATCTTCAGGGAGAAGATTTTGCCTGGAGTGCTTAATGCGATAGATCCTAGAGCGATAGAAATTGTGACCTCTGACAGAAGTGAGCCATTTCACCTGCTTTCGACTTAGTCGATCATCTGCGAATAAATGTCTCTTGAAACCTCTTTCGCTTGGATGAATCCGGTTAAAAGCTGAAGTCATAACCCAACAGCTAGTGCCTGGTCTTTTGACTGAGATCTCTCTAGTTCTCTCTCAGCTCTTCTCTGTTGAGCATTAGCAATCGCAACATCTGCTCCAGTTGCCTTGCCGCCACTTCCATGAGGTGCAGGACTTGCTACAATGATTTCCTTCGCAACTTTAGCAACTCTTTGTTGGGTCGATGCAACTACATTGGATGCATCTTCCCCTGCCCACATGGCCACATAAGGGAAGCTGTAGGAATCGGTTGGCATTCCGTGAGCAGATGCCACAACATAGGCAACTGATTCAGCCTCTACTTCCATAACATGTCTTGGAAACCTTGATCCGGGAAACGTAGTGTGAAGTATTACGTGGGCAGCCTCGTGAATTAAGGTTTTAACCATTGCAGCATCATCCATGTCGTCCCTGATTACCACCATTTTGGCTTCTGGAATTGTCTGACCATTAGCGCCACCAATTGCCAAGGAATTGACAACTGTGTCCACATGGAATCCATGACTTTCTATAACATCAGCTACTGAAGAGCCCAGCCCAAATGGCGCCTCACCCTCTAGGAGGCTAGGCAAAGGTCCAATCGGAACTTCCTTGCCTGATGTTTGTGAAAGATCAAATACGTGTTCAACACGAAAACCAGCAAGAACCTTCTGGCGCTCTAGTGTTTCACTGTCGGAGAGTCTGTCACCCCTTCTAAGTTCACGACGTTCACCTGAACCGTCAACTGCGATTTTGCGATCGTAGCGACATGGGGCAAGGATTGAATAGCCATGCTGGTCCTTGTCTACTTGACGGCCAAGTGCTTTCCAGGTGTGAAAACCTGCAACAAAGCTCGGGGTTGGTTCACTTACTAGTCCATTCTTGAAGGCCTCATGATGTTGAGATGCAATTAGCATCACGTTATTTGCGCTGTAAGAGTGGAGTTGAGATTGAAAGTCAAGAAATCTCTTCCAGTCCTCTCCTGATTGCAGTGATGCTACTTCATGGGCAAGTAGGGCCTGTGCACCTTCTATCTTGCTAACAGTTGCCTCCTCACGAGAACTTATCGATAAATTATCTTGGACCACTCTGACTACCTCCTTTAGCAACCGCGTTAGTTGCCGTTACCTAATGGTGAAGTGTGTGCCAGATACTTTGGAGTCATAATCGGAACCTGTCGGACATCATGTCTCCTTTTTTTGACTGTAGTTACACATACTTAGAAATGCTGACGCTTATGTAAATCCAGCGACGTTAATGCCAGAGTAGCGCGATTGTGAAATAAAGCACGCTGACCAGAGAACGGTGTGACACGACCGTTATGAAGGAATAAACCCGATAGCAGTCAAGCTGGGGAGGTTGGGGGTGCTAAGCGCTAGATTCTCGATTTATGAGGCTTATGTCCTCTGTTCTTCCAGAATTTGCTGGATGACACACTTGGATTCAAACCTTCCACCAACTTGGCCATTTGCATTTTTGGCATTCATCAGACGTCTGAGTAATTCCAGTGTCCACGATTAAATCTTGCTAGGCAAACCGGCTAGACGATTGGTATAGTCGTAATTCTCGGCGTCTTCGCATCGTCCGACTAGTCCCGCTGCCAGACGTCAGATTGGAGGAATGAAAAGCTTAAAGATCTGCATTGCCACTTCAAATGTATCAACTCCCATCCCCTGTAATCCCTGGTATTTACCCATAATCTCATACGGATTGTCGCCCCGACGAAGAGGCACGACGAGCACCCGTCTACTTATGTAAGATCTGATTTCCTGTTCACCCAAAGGCTTTTGCGGAAATCTTAAGTGAGATACCTAAGGACTGCATCACAGGTGTTCAATGCGCGTTCGATTTCTTGTTCCCGCTCCTTAGTGGGCCTTATGTCTACCTTGCGCCACGAACGTGTCAATCCTGTAGGCCCCTGGCGAGATCTTCAACTCGCTCAATGGCTTTTGGTGGGTATGGTTGTGGTTAGCGAACAAATGAAGTCGCTGCGCTTTCCATGATCCTATAAGGTCGGTCAGATCAGTATCATCGTCATCGCCCCAAGCAGAAACTCTTCGGGCTCAATGAGTTTGTCATTGGGCGAGTTTTCGATAGGATGAATGATGTAGTTTTCTCTGTTTCCTTCTTCAAAGCTAGAGCCCAATCACAGAAAGTCGAATTGTCTGATAATCAAATTGATATCTGACCATTCGAACTCCGCAAGTTTTGATGAAATAGCTTTAATGAACTTGACACAGGCTCCTGAATTCATGCCCACCTTCCTTTTTCCTCGGCCCTTCTAAAGTCCATATTTCGTCGAGCTATGCCTACCTCTTGTATCTTGGGTTCCAGTTCTATGCAGTCAGTCATTTGATCTAGTAGGTAGACCTCTCGCTTAGACGTTGATTCTAATCTTAGTATTAACCGTTGCGTTTGTAGAGTTCTGGAGTGCGGATCAAATACATGGTCGAGATCCTTAATTACGGTCGATTCTGAACTTCTACGTGCAACAGCCATCTGAACCGCCTTCTCCATGCTGCAAAGCCGCGCCCTCTCCAGCCGATGTAATTCCTAAGCCCCTTTGCGCTGTGGTCCTGACGCCTCGTCTGGCTCACGCATTGCTAATTGTTGCTCAGCGTACTTTTGTTCGTTACGATGGTTCTCGAGCTCATGGGAGACAACATGCACGATTGTTTCACGCAAAGGCTTTTCCGGATCGAGTCCCCAATTCTTAATTGATTCGCTATCGCTTTCGCGTGATACCCATGAGAATAGGTCAGCTTGTCTCCGGGGCGCCACACCCATGAATGGTTCATAAAGTATTTTCTCATCGTCGGTGGTCGGGTTTGTGCTGGTATGCGTATTGTGATCCTTGTCCCCCATTTTAATCTGACTTGAAAATAGGGCTTCAGCTCTACTCTTAGCATACGGTTCCAGGTACACGACACGAGTGATCCCAGTCGCAATGATATGGCGTGAGCACTCATGACAAGGGAAGGTCGTTGTGAAAAGATGTCCGCGGCGCAGCGAGCGACCTGTACGAGCAGCAGTGGTAATTGCAGACATTTCAGCATGAACTGTCGGATTGAACTCAATTAAATCAAAAATGCGACTTTGTCGCGCATCATCAAGTTTTAGAGTTTGATCAATGAGTGTATCCACGCCATCTGCCTCCAGTTGATCAATTCCCGATATTCCATGTACTTCGGCTATATCTTGAAACTTACCACTCTGCAGTAGCCTCCGTAATATATCTCTAAGTACATCTTCTCGTTCTTGACGTGAAGCTATTGGTTCTGCAGACATTATGTCCACTGGTTCGCCAGCAGGGGGCAGCACCAATTGACCTCCATTAGCTGCCGGGATATCGTTCCTTCCGGTGGCAACGACATCACCATCCAGAACAATTGCCGCTCCAACCTGTCGCGCAATTGCTGCGCTCTGCCGCTTGGCGATAAAGGCGTGAGCAAGAGCTGTCTCCTCAATAGTCGTGGTAGAGTACGGATAGCTAAAGATAAGCTTGACGAACCGCTCAATCTCTTTCTCCGCCTTCTCTGGACGATCGACATCTACAAATAAGTCAGCTTCATGGAACGTCTTCTCGATGCTCAAATACATTATTTCAGAATATAATTGTGCTAGCGGATGAGGATATCCGAAAAGACGACCGCGATCTCGCAAAAGTAAATCCGTCGCCTGACGTTCTATACGTTCATCATTAGCATTCCCACGTTTTGTCTTCAATCCGTTTATGACTTTCTCTTTACGTTGTTTTTCGTCAGAAAATAGTGATATTACAAAGAATTGATGACCAAGCACCGCGCGATAAAAGTCGACTTCTGCTTCATGCATTAGAGAGCGAATTACCCAGGCTACTCCGCGATAATTACTTTTCTGAGCGTTATCATGAGCCAAACCACGTCTAGCGCAGATATCTCTTAGACCAAGTCTGGCAACGGCGGCGGTATTTCGGATAGTCCGCAGTGCATCACCAGCATTCATGAAACTATTGCGTTTCTCATACTCGTTGGCCGCTTGATTTGTCGGGAGGTATTTTTGAGCTAGACTATCCTTCGGAAAGAGCTCGCTCAAGTGAACTTCTTCGCAATGGTAGCCTGCTTGGTTTAAGTATGTCTTCAGATTACCGATTGTCGATTTAACATCGGTTCCCATTGCTCGCACGGTCGCGAAATATAATTCAGGGAGGGAGGGCTTAATTGCCGTGGAAGGTGAAGTATCATGGTCAGGTTCATTCAATTCACTGGATCCAAGATAAGTTGACATCAAATAAATCCTCCGGTATTTCGCAAAGTGGTAGTCTTCTTGATCCAACGATAGCAGACGAAAATGATATTTACACAGAAAGAATGCGACCCTGAAGTAAATTGACGACTACTATCAAATGTACGAATCTATGACTATACGGCAGAGTTTCTGCAGGACCGTTTTAGTTGAGGAAAAGTATGATGCAATAGGGGTTGCTTAAAAGCCTAGGCGTGCGTCTCCGCCAGCCGGTCTCTAAGTGATTCACGAACCTCCGGAAGGACTGCAGAGATCTCTTCTTCGGTAGCAACGACATCGCGTGCAAGATGATTCCACACAATGAGCTTGTATTCATGACCATAAGGACCATATCCGGCTTGGATAGCGCGCTCATCTGGGGGGGGCGGTACTGTTAGGGCTGCAAGGTCATCTAAGAGATAAGGAACATTGAGCATAAGCGCGCCCACAAGATGCACAATCTCATCACGTCTCGCAATGGGGTCGCGGTATCCTGGCATGGGTTTGCGTTCAATAATTATCTCTTTTTCTTGCATTTTCTCTCTCCTTGTAGTAATACTAATCTCACGCTGAGTGGTATAGAACAAGTGTTCTACTTATTAAAAAGATTAGCATCCTATTTTTACCGATTACGGTATTTCACTCTCGGCCCTGGGATATTGTAATTCGGCTGTCCTGTGGATCACAAGAGGGATCAAGCTGTTGATAAATAGTGGATTACCGGATTTGAAATGTGGACAAAAAAATTATCATCATCTGGGTAGGTGGTGTTTGGTCAACTGACGTCACGTCTGAAATATTCTGTCTATTCCCTTCATCGGTTCCATTCTTCTGATACTCGACTGGATTTTTGGATGGATACTCGCTGATTTTTCTCGGCTGAATATCATGGCTGAGATTGCAGAATGCAGAATCGCAAATAGGTACATGTAATAGAGATGGTCGTCATTTCAGTCTCCAAGTATCATGCACCTGCCCCCTAAAACAGTACGCAATTCTTTTGCTACTTTTTCTTTCGCTTTAGTTTTGCTGGATTGACAACAGGGGTAAGAGCTTTTAAAAGAGAGTGGCTAATATGCCACTTTTTTTCAAGAGTGATGGCATTTTCAATTTGCTTGTGCGCGTCAGCTTTAAGGGGAGTAAACCGTCTATCATTCCTCGGTGAAAGTTCGAACTGACCACATATTGGTACTCACAAGTTATGTTTCCTTATTTGTGTCGTTTTCCATCACTTTCAAACTGACCGACTGCTTTTGATTCCAATAAGCAAATTTAACTAAACTTTACTGAAATAATTGACCTAATTCGATACTTATTAACAGAAGTTATCAACTAACCCAACATCCTCGCATCAGTATCAAATACCTCTAGCTCACTTGGTGTGCAGAGATGCCTGACGATAAATGATCTCTCATTTACTCTCCAAAGCCCCTCTCCTCTTGAGAGTTCAGGGAGTTGGTCCATTTCCACTGAAGTCAGTCCCAATACTTTGCCGGCGGCCTGTGCCTCATCATAGGGTTCGTTGTAAAAAATCCTTGTTGCTGTATCTCCTAGGAGCCCCTGAGCGAGACCTCTGGCCTCAGACCCAGCTTCACCTACAGCCTCTAAGTCTGAGAGCCTGTGAACAACCATAAGATTTGCAAGTCCCCAGGCACGAGAAAGTTTCCACTGTGCCTGCATTCTTGCGAGCAATGCCGGTTGAGTTAAGAGCCTCCAAGCTTCGTCATATACGACTAATCTCTGCCCACCTTCTGTATCAGATAATGCAGCTTCCATCCAAGTTGAAGCACAAGTCATCACAAGTCCTATGAGAGTGTCTGATCCTGAGATTGCCGATAGATCAAGGCTAAGCATCGGTAGTGTTGGATCAAATTTGACAGTGGAGGGTCCGTCGAAGATTCCTGCCAAATCACCGTGGACAAGTCGACTCAAAGCATGAGCTGGTTCTCTGCCGTCACCCTTCAGTTGTTCAATTGTTGATCCAATGGAGCTTTCCTGTGGTTCTAGCATGGCATCTACGATCATGGGAAGGATTGGCTCAGTAGCGTCTCTCTGAATAATTCTTAGAGCCACATCTATTGCGGTTCGCTCTGTTGCCCACAGTGGTCTTCCTAACGTTGCTTCGGTTAATGCGGCAAGTAGTCCCATTCGCCGAGCCTCTACCTGGTGGCGCCATTGAGCATCTTTGGTAGATGCTGGACGGGGGCCCTCATCAAGTGGGTTTAATCTCTCCCCACTTCCTACACCAAGTGCTACTGCTTGGCCTCCCACAGCTTTAGCTACTATGCTCCATTCTCCTTTTGGATCCCCTGGTACATAAACTCTTCGCCCAAAACCAACACATCTAACTGCAAGTGATTTAGCAAGTGTGGACTTCCCCCTGCCAATTTGTCCAGCTAGAAATATATTGGGATTAGTTAATACTCCCCGGCGGTAGAGATCCCATGGGTCGTAACAAAATGCAGAGCCACTCCATGCATCTTGGCCAATGAGAATGCCAGCTGCTCCTAAACCTTCCTCTGCAAGAAATGGATAAGCGCCTGCCAATACTTCTGAAGTTGCACGGTGTGGAGTGAGTTGAAGCTTTTTATATGAGCGGCCTGCCATTGGGCCACTCTCTCCCGATGCAGGGATCCAAGGGCGTTCTTTCTGCTCACGCCTAAGTTCAGCCAATTCTGCTTTGTGAAGATCTAGTACTGATTTCCTATGAGTAGCTTCAAGGGAGCGAATAGCTTTCAGGTTTCTTCGTTTTCCACCTTTTGGTGACCAACCTCCAACACCATGAATCTTTGCTGATGGGTCGAGATATAGCTGAGTATTCTCTGGTCGACTCGGTGCACTATCAATGAAGAATTTTTCCGCACTTGATTCTTCGCTGATTTGCGTGGTGGTGAGATCCCTTTCTATTTCACTAGTGGTCACGAGAACACACCTCTAGCCAGTGGAAGTGCTCCCACTAAGAAACCTTGCATTTGGCGCCCATATAAGGGCCTCACTTCACAAAGTGCTTGACCAGCTGCTCTTGTAATTGAACTCACTGCACTATCGAGCTCCAACTTGCTCGGTGCAGTGACAGTCACTAGTCCTGAGAACTCCACATCGGTATGGCCTGCAATAACTGATTTTTCCCTGGAAATTAGATCATCATATTCTTGGGCATCTGAGAGATCGGCTAACTGTCCAATGCGAGCCTTCTGGGCACTATCTGTTACCGCTTCAGTTTTCTCCTTCCGAATTTGGCGAAGTGCAATCTCGGTTGGGAGTGGCTTTGAGATTATGGAGAGAGTTCTCCTCACACCAGATGCAAAAATAAGTGGATGCAAGAAATCAGCTGGCACTGAGATCCGTGGCCATTCAGATATCCAAAGAACTGCAGAGAAAGCCGAGTCATGCCGTAAGTGATCCCAGGACTCAGATACCGCTACTGGACCAGCATTAGTTAAATTAGCGCCTGGAGAGGTTCTGGGATCAAGTGAGACTGTTGGATCAAAAACATGTCTGATAATTGTTGCCAACTCTTCTTCACTTAACCACTTGCCTGGTTTAAGCCCAGCTTGGCGCAGTGAGTCTGTAAGTGTTGCCATGTCACCTCGAAGTACTTCCCCGGCTCCTTTGACTCCTCTTCCGGCAGCTCTTATTGCCCTCGAGGCTTTTTTCATGTCAAGTGCTAAGGTAATCGTGCTTCGGTGAGTAGATGAATCAAGGCAAACTTGATCCAACAAAGTGTTGTACTGGGTTGCAGCCCATTTGCCATCGTGTACTCCGTTTGCTTCCCACCACTCTCTCTGGCCTCTTGCTGGATCGGGAATAGTTGCTTCCAGGACTTGAATAGCTGCACAAGTTCCACTTTGGGCTAATTGTGCGAGTACCCTGCCCCACTGGGAGACACGTTGGTTCCGATCACTTTCATCTAAGAGCACAAAGGCTGGATGACTAATCGAGAGAACTGCAGAAAGTGTGTTTCTGTGAGGGTCATGGATCATTGCAGCACCTGACGCCTCATCGATGTGGACTCGCATAGAAGCTCCGTCTCCTGGAAGTGCCAGAGTGCCTGAAGCTCTCACACTTGGAATGCGGACTCGAAACTCGCTCTGCTTGGTAGCTTTCCTTGTTCCAAAATGACAAGCTATCCCAGCCCACTCAATCGATGGCTTTCCTGCAATGACAATAAAGGCCGATGCCAGAAGTGGTCCCCAGAGAACTCCTGAGACCACAAATGCACTTGGTCCAATAAAAAAGAGTGCACCAATTGCAATTGAGATAGCACCTCCGACTGCAATTACTCTCGGAGTACTAAATCCAAGAAGAAGTCCACGGGTAGACCTTCTTGCGAACCTGACCGAGATTTGTTGATTTGTTGTTGTCATATTAGTTTCCTATACAGTTGGGTTGATTGGCGCATTTGCAGTTGGTGGCTTAGGCACAGGCTGACTGGTCTGTGTAGCTTGTCCACTTTGGGGCGCACTCGTTGGAGCAGATGACCCAGATGAGCCTGGGACATAGCTTGTGCCACTTTGTGATGGAGATGAAGCCGAGGGAGTACTTCCACTTGAAGGTGGACTACTTGTCGGTGTAGTACTCACCCGAGAGGCAGAAGTGCCGCCTGTTGATCCCATTGCAAGACTTCCTCCACCTGTTGAAGCAGCCATCCCCACTGAAGCTGCTTTTTGAGCAAACTTGTGAGTAGCTGCGCCTCCAGCAACCGCAGTAGTTCCGAGTGCATGTAACTGCATAGCGTGATCTCCCGTGAAGTGCACCATCTTCAGAGCCATCCAGGGTGCGAATCCAGCCAAAGTCAACACCAATATTCCAGCTACAACTTGAGTGAAGGTCTGTGTTACTCCTGTTCCATTTTGACCTATACCTTGGATCAAAATTCCATATCCAATGACGAGGATCAACACCAAGATCAGCTTCGAGAAAATTAGGGCTGCAGTCATCTCAATCCACTTCCTTGTCCAAGAGACCGTGATGTCAGCCAAGGATCCTGCAAATGCAATGGGGGCAAATACTGCTGTGACAACAATTAGAAGCTTTCTAATTACCAATGTTGCATACACAATTGTGACAGCAATTATGACAGCTACTGAAATTACTAAGAGTCCTGCTGGTGATCCAGTGGACCAACTTAGGGCACCTGTGCCAATAATGAGTCTCCCAAGTCCTGCAATGTTGGATCCAGTTACCGCTTGAACAACTCCCTGTGAAAGTGAATCCGTTGCACTTAGAAGAAGATTTACAACCCCAATTGCTACACCGCCTCCGATAAAAGCAATAAAGAGACCCTTTACTCCACGACCAAGTCCTCCCGGATCTCTTCGCAGGACACTTTGGATTACCTGAATTAGAAATAGACCAACTGCTACTACACCTGCAATTGCTGCCACGATGGCAATGTCTTGATCAAATCCTGGGCCACCTAGCTGAAGCGAAGTTGCAGATCCTATTTGGCCCCAGAGCCAGTTAATAGCATTATCGGCAGCGCTTCCAAATGACGCTGCAATCTGATTGAAGGTTCCACTAGCTGCATTTGAGATTATGGTTCCAGGACAACCGGCCCAACTTAATGGATTATATACAGTACATGCCATTTACGATTCACTCCAGTTCCCGACCAATACGCTTCCATAGCCGTTGTGCCAGTGAGCTGAACCCACCACAAGGGTCATAGAAAACATATGCTCAGTCGTTACTCCATTTTGGGTAACTCCCAAAAATCCTGAGACATCTTCAGTGGTCATTCGGAGATCACGAGGCTGCCATCCAGCATCAATCATCTTCTGCCACTGTGGATCAACTGATGCTTTCAAACCATTAACACTCCAAACCACACCGTTGGAAGCATTCGAGTTCCAATCGGCAACAGATGGAATGGGAGAAGACTGCTGTGAAATCCCTGGTTCTAAAAGTGAAACATAGAGCGTGCGATTTTGAAGTTCGGCAGGGATCCCCGGAAGATCTTCTGGTGCTTCCTCGGCTTCGAGCCATGAACCAAGAGCGACTCGGCTCTGGTTTGAAAAGTTTATGTTTAGGAGCCCACTAACAAAGGCAATTGACCAACTCTCCGGAGTCTGAGATATTGGAAGCCCCACCCAGCCACCACCAATGGCAGGAGTTGGAAGATTTAGTGCAAGGACTTGAGCATTTTGTTGCGAATTGGCTGAGAAACTATTTTGGAATGCTTGATCATATTGCATCTGGACTGAAGTCAGTGGAGGGATCGTAGTAGCAGGAACTACTGCCACCAATGAAGTGGCAGTAGTTTTAGGAAAGCTCTTTTTTGATGTATTGGACAAACTTTGCTTCGATGCATTACTACCTGAGCTCCCAGCTAGCCAAGTACCTGCACTCACAGCAATCACTGCCACAAGGGCAATAGATGCAAGCAACAAGCCTTTGCGTCGAATCATCACAGTTGCGCACCCGCCCCTGCGAAGAAGTTGATTAGAGTAACTGCTCCACCGGTTAGAGCTGCTGCAATAAAAGCCACCAACACACCAGTCTTTCCACGTCCTGCAAGAACAGGATTAGCTGAGTGCGAACCTATGGCCCAGACAATTGACGAAACAGCTAAGCCTGCTACAGAAGCAACCAACCCTAAAGTCAGAAGTGCACCAACCATGTTCTGCAACTCATTTATCCCCGGCAGTGCTGAGGAGTTGGGCGCAATGTTTACGCTAGCTAGTAATTTGGTCATGAAAATTTATTTCCCTTCTCGGGTGTTCGTATAACACCCCTCACTTATAGGGATAATTGGAATCCAGAAGCATTTTCACAAATGAGAGCAGGTACTCGATCTTCACGTTTGAAGTCAAACTATCTCGTCACAAGGTCAGAAGTGACACGACAGTTTGAGACTTAGAACAAAACATTTATCAACATTTAAGTTTTTTCACTAACAGCACCGATCATATGACTCAGTGCATTTTGCTATGTATTGCCGTTCTCGGATGATCACTATAGCCTCAAAAATCTGGTTCAGATTTAGCACTATTCAAAGATGCATCAACGATTTCACAAGCTACATAGAGCGTGCAATAAAGTAAATTCAAAAACGATAGCTGCTTCGTTAAAAAAGTCGTTATGCAAATTATTAAGCGTGAAGTGTAAGTGGTTTAGTTAAAAGTGCGGCCTTGAAAAAAGCTATTGGGCTTCCCATCCCACCAAGATATTCAAGTCATCAACAAAGTACAGAATGTTTCCATAAGGTTAGGGCTGGGTCTTAATATCTTAAATATCTTTAACGGCTCAAAACTCCTGCACAATTCCATCGCACATTTGCAACCGAGCAAAAGTCATTTGCGCACAAGCAGAAAATGTTTGCAAATAAGCAGAAAGCAGTGCCAAAGCGAGTACTCGTCTTAATTACTTAGTTTGCTAGAGCAGAATTAGGTGATGATTCAAGCGCCTTACGATAAAAAAGTCGGAGCAAAAACAACAAAAGCTAATCAAGCACGCGGCGAACTCGAGCCGAATTAGATCAGGCTATTGAACAGATGCTTCTAAGACTCTAGATAGGAGTGTTGGCCCTGCTCGCTCAGTC
>JABEUL010000246.1 GCA_013044465.1 Acidimicrobiales bacterium | reverse complement strand
GTCTTTACACCCGGATCTCCACTGGGCGAAATTGCGCAATGGCTTGAAAGTGAACTTGACGGACGTGAGGATCAAGCCAGTTAATTGCTTGTCAATATTAATTCGAATAAACACATTCGTTGTAACTGAGTATAGGAGTAACTATGGACCTTTTTGAGTACCAAGGAAAACAGTATTTTGCGCGTTTTGGAATTCCAACCTCTCCTGGAGGGGTGGCCCAAAGCGTCGACGAGGCTGTTGAAATAGGCGAGCGGGTAGGGTATCCAGTTGTAGTAAAAGCCCAAGTTCAAGTCGGCGGGCGTGGCAAGGCCGGTGGAATAAAGATTGCAAACAATAAAGAGGAACTTCTGCAAAATGCAGATGCCATTCTAGGTATGGACATTAAAGGGCACTTGGTGAAAAGGGTCTGGCTAGAAAAGGCATCGGATATTAAAGAAGAGTATTATGCTTCCTTTACTTTGGATCGTGCACAGAGAAAACATCTATGCATGCTGAGTGCAAAAGGTGGAGTAGAAATAGAACAAGTAGCCGAGGAAGACCCTGATGCGATTGTGAAACTTGAAGTAGACCCGGTTGAAGGAGTGGACCTCGATTCTCTTAGGCGTCTAGTTGATGCTGCGGGATTAGCCGATGAAGCTCGTGAGGGAACGGTGGCGATACTTGGTGAGTTATACAGATGTTTTAGGGACGGTGATGCAGATCTAGTTGAGATCAACCCGCTGATCCTAACCCCGGATGGGCGGGTACATGCACTTGATGCCAAAGTGACACTTGACGAAGACGCAGCTTTTAGGCATCCAGAGTGGGACGAGTTTCGCGGTATTTCAGATGTGGATGGGCGCGAAAAACTAGCCGCTGAAAAAGGGCTCAACTATATAGGGCTAGATGGTTCAGTCGGCGTTATAGCAAATGGTGCTGGGCTTGCCATGAGCACATGTGACGTTGTGAATCAAGTTGGTGGTTCGCCAGCAAACTTTCTAGATATTGGCGGCGGTGCAAATGCAGATGTAATGGCAAACGCACTCGAGGTTATAAACACGGACCCTAAAGTAAGGGCCATACTGGTAAACATATTCGGAGGAATTGTCCGCTGCGATGAGGTGGCCAATGGAATAGTGACCGCGCTTTCCAGAGTTGAAATTAAATCTCCAATTGTGGTTAGGTTAGATGGAACAAATTCAGAAGTTGCTAGGGAAATTCTGGCTGAACATGCAAGCGAAATGCTTTTGTCCGAAGCAACGATGTTAGGAGCAGCCAAAAGAGCGGTGGCTTTGGCCAATGAAGCAGAATCAAAATAAGTAAGGGAGATCAATAATGAGCATTTGGGTAGATGAAAATACTAAGGTAATCGTCCAGGGTTTGACTGGCGGGCAAGGGAAGTTTCATGGCTTGCGCAACAGAGACTATGGCACCAAAGTCGTTGGTGGAGTAACTCCGGGAAAAGGCGGAACTGATGTCGATGGCATACCCGTTTTCAACTCCGTCAAAGAGGCAGTTGAGGCAACGGGAGCAGTCGCTACATTTATTAGCGTTCCTCCAAAAGCCGCGCCTGGAGCAATACTTGAAGCGGCCGAAGCAGGAGTGGGATTCATTGTTTGTATTACGGAGCACATTCCAGCTCAGGATCAGGCCCGAGTTTTCAATACGCTAAGGGATTCATACCCATCTACGAGATTGCTCGGTCCTAACTGCCCAGGGATTATCTCTCCTGGAAAGTGCAATATTGGCATCACGTCTGGCTCAATTGCACTCCCTGGAGGTCCGGTTGGAATTGTTTCCAGATCGGGAACCCTAACTTATCAGGCAATATTTGAACTTTCTCAAAATGGAGTGGGTCAAACCACATGCGTAGGAATTGGTGGTGACCCAGTTCCGGGAACAGTTTTCGTTGACGTACTTGATGCTTTTCAAAATGATCCTGAAACCAAAGCCGTTATGATGATTGGTGAAATTGGAGGATCGGCCGAAGAAGAGGCCGCAAAATTCATTGCAGAAAAAATGGATAAACCTGTAGTTTCTTACATAGCCGGAGTAACGGCTCCTCCCGGAAGAAAAATGGGTCATGCAGGTGCGATTATCTCTGGTTCGAAAGGAACCGCAAAAGCTAAGAAGGAAGCACTTGAAAAGGCAGGAGTGAAAGTGGCACAAAATCCAACTGAAGCAGGCCAGATCATGGTTGAAGTAGTCCGAGCGCTGTAACTCAAGAGACTTATGCCGGATTTACTCTCGGATAGTTGGATTTAATATAACCCCTTAGATCTAATATCCAACCTGATATTTCAACAAATTATCTAAGTCATAAGGTTTTTTGTCTCCGAGGATATTATGCTAGTAAAAGTTCTCTATATGGCTTAATTGTCAGAAGCAGGTAAAGATGGCACAATGTACAACTCATCACGGGGCGCTCAGTGGCTACTGAAGGTGCTGTTGAGGACTATTCTGCTACGGGGCCGGCTAAACAGTCCCCTTCGATGAATGGTGCTTCAGATTTAATGAAGCGAATTATGGCCTCCATTGCCTCAGTATTTCACGGACCACCTACAGCAATTGAGCTGGCACTCATCGGACTTGCAACTGAGGGTCATGTCTTGATAGAGGATCTTCCAGGAGTGGGGAAAACTACGCTTGCAAAGGCAATTGCAAGAGCAACCGGACTTAAGTGGCAGAGAATCCAAGGTACTTCTGACCTTCTGCCATCTGATGTCATAGGTTCAGTAGTCCCAGTTGGGACTGATCCTACAGGTGCCAACCCGCAAGGTGGTTCCATAGGAAGTTTTGCCAAACTTGCCTTTAAGAGAGGCCCTGTTTTTTCTAACGTTGTGCTCTTTGATGAGCTAAATCGAGCCTCCCCAAGAGCCCAGAGTGCACTCCTAGAAGCCATGGAGGAAAGGCACGTTACCGTGGATGGGTCCACTCAAGAGCTTCCTAGACCTTTCTTTGTCTTGGCTACCCAAAATCCCGCCGATGTTGATGGCACATTTTTGCTGCCACAGAATCAGCTTGACCGGTTTCTAATTCGAATCACACTAGGTTATCCAACAAGGCATAATGAATCCAAAATACTTGGGAGTGAACACAATTCAAGTACTAAAGTTTCACATGGAGCTGTTGATTTACTAAAGCCAGTGACCGATATTGAAGGAGTTAAAGCATTAATCAATTCAGTTTCTAGTGTATTTATAGCTGATGGGCTGACCGAGTACTTATTGGACCTAATTTGGGCTACCAGAAGTCACCCTGATGTATTGGTCGGTGCATCTCCTCGGGCAGGCTTGGCGGTGCAAAAGAGTGCTAAGGCAATGGCATTGATCAATTCACGTGACTACATAACCCCAGATGACATAAAGTCGGTATTTTTGCCGGTATTGGGGCACCGCATAAAATTGAATTCATCGTCGCTCTACGCCGGGATTACACCTGAAGCAGTATTGATTTCAGTTTTAAATCAAGTACCGGTGCCAATTAGACGCCAAGATTAAGAGTAAAGATGACACGCTTTAATCTTGCAAGCGTTGAAAGGCTCTGAACTAATTGCTCACACTTAGAGGTATTTATTGTTTGTCCTTAAGTGCGGCACTTTTATTTATTGGGCGCATTGCGTTTAACTTCGAACTCGTGACTCTTGCAGTTAGTCTACTCCTCGCATTTGTAGGTGGTCTTGGAGCCAGTGACATTAGTTCTAGGAAATGGAAAAGAAATGAACCTCATACAACACTATTGGTCGAAAAGAGGTTGGTTTGCCAAGGAGAGACGGTTATTACCACGGTTGAGTTGCTGGCACGATTTGGTTTAAGCAGAGTTGTTGCATTTGGCTCACCGGTCTCAGAAAGTAGGCAAGGAAGATTTGTTCTTCGTCCAAAGATGTTTTTAGATTACATTCCGGCCAATTCACGCTATGGCATCAGATCCAAGATACGTGCTCGGAGCCGGGGGAAAATGACGATAGGTCCGGTTGAGTTTTGGAGATTGGATCCATTTGGCTTAACGGCTCATTACTTAACTTCTTCTCTGACTACAGAGGTATTGGTATATCCCAATCTCAGTCCAATAGAAGTTAACTCCAGTGGATTAGAGAAACTTACCGTCGCTGGGAATAATTACCAAAAAGTGAAGGAAGCCAACTCAGGTGACACACCATTTGGATTCAAACCATGGCGGCCAGGAGAATCTATTGAGAGAGTTCACTGGCCACTTAGCATAAAGAGCTCTTCTGTTATGCTCAGAACTTTTGAAAGACCTGCTGAGCGGGTGGTTGAAATTGTAATTGATAATAGCATTGTCCCTGAATTTTTAAGCCGACAATCCTATTTGGTGGATCGCATTGCAGACATATCAGGATCCTTAGCGCTTTCATTTTTAAAGTCTGGCAAGGAAGTAACTATTTCTACAATCTACGGACCAAAAAGAGTACTGCAACCAAATCAACGTGAATCCGAATTAACCCTGTTGGCAATACTTGCAGGCCTCGAAGGTCGTACAAGAATAGATGGTCTTGGGATTTCTAGGTATCTTTCCGAGGTCAATAAAAGAAATATCGTATTAGTGACGAGTGACCCAACGCTGCATTTTTCAAGAGCCCAAGACGATGTCGACTGTCTCGGGGCAGTATTCCAGATTGTCTTAACTGAGAGAAATTCCAATGAATTTTTCGGGAGTGTTAATGAGGGTAGATTTCCAAAAGAACCTCGGAGCGCAGAAGAAGACTTGGAGCAAATCAGATGCAAAAATCTGGTAACGATACCAAATGATGTCGGTTTGGCACGTGCTTGGTGGGCCTCAAAGGTAGGGCCAAATTGATAGTCATTCCTTATCTACTTGCATTTGGATTTTTTACTAGCAAGCTATTTTCTTCAACATTTCTCTCTCTCGTTGAGCTTCTCGCCGCAGTCGTTTTCGGATTTGTAGCTGCTTGGCTTGTATCTAGGGCCAAGCTTCGCTATATTGTCCAAATTTCTTATGGAGTGGGATTATCAGCTCTTTTCTCATTAGTACTTGGTCCTAATACTTATTATGGCATTCCCACGACTAGTACATTTAATTCCATTTTTGCAAGCTTCCGGCTTATGTCTAGTTTTTATCGGAACAGGCATCTTGGATCTCTAGATAGAGGGGCGCTAATTGAAATAGTTTTTATATTTGCCCTGTCGACATTTGCATCAGAAACTGCCAGGTCCAGAGGATATCGGACCTTTAGTATTCTCGCTGATTCGATGGTGTTATCAGTTATTGCGGTTGCTTTAGCTCCTTCTAACTTCAATGGCGTGAGACTTGCAATTTTACTCACGATAATGTTTACAACTTTTATAGTTTGCGAAATTCGTCCCAAAGTGCTGTTTCCATCAAATTTCACCACATTAAGCGGCCAGTTCGGAAAGAAGTTACCTTCATGGAGTCTCTACGGATATAAGACCAAGGTCAAAGGAGTTCTTGGCTTTGTCGTTCTAGTGGTAGCGGCAGTCATTCCAAGTGTCGCCATGGGTCCGGCATTGACTAGATTGCAGATTACCTCGTCAGGCCTTGGAGGCAATAACTCGCAATCAGGTCAAGTGTCCTTGTCTGTCTCCATGAATTCGCTCTATGAGTTTTTGGCATCGGTTCCCTTAAAAATGTTCACAGTATCCACTTCTAGTCCAACATATTTTACCCTTGCCACCTTGGACAATTTTAATGGAACCAATTGGAATGCAACTGGAATCACCACACGACTTCCGGGCCCTTGGTTAAGTCAACAAGGAGCGACGAAGATACATCAAACGTATAATATCGAAAAACTAGGTGGAAATGCTTTGCCTGTAGTTGATGAAGCCGTTTCTGTAGCTAGTAGCTCAAGTGGCACCTCACTGTCTCTAAACCCTTCAGGATTGCTTTCGATTCCAGGTGGTGCATTTGAGAATTTGAGCTACCAGGTAACTTCGTATGAGCCGAATTTGGTCGGCGCAAATATTACGCAAAATCCTGACTTTGGAATTGACCCAAATTTACTCTCACCATACTTGGAATTGCCCAGTCTTCCAAGCGAAATTCACTCCATAGCTCAGTTAGTCACGCGAGGAGATACTACGCCTGGTTCAAAAGCAATTGCACTTGAGAACTATTTTCAATCCGGGAGTTTCATTTATTCCCTTACTCCTCCGACTCTGAGTTCAGGCGGTGCCGGATTGTTGCAATTTTTGACAGCAACTAGGACGGGTTTCTGCCAACAGTATGCGACAGCCTTTGCAGTGTTGGCTAGAGAAGTAGGTCTACCTACCCGAGTAGTTGTCGGATTTGATGTCGGGAATCGAACATCTGTGGCCAATCAATACCAAGTAGTCTCCACTGACGCTCATGCTTGGCCACAAGTTTATTTCGGTTCACAGGTAGGATGGGTCTCGTTTGAACCAACTCCCGGTGGGTATGCAGGCCAAAGCCCAACGCCGCTGCATGGCTTCGTAGGAGCAACTCCAACTACAGCACCACCTGCTACCACAACCCCAAATGCTACAACTACTCCTAATTCCAAGCCCAAGACCTCAACGGGTAAGTCCTTGCCCAGTTCAACAGTCAAAACCCCACCTACGAGTAGTCCAAAGCAGGGAATTTCGGCTATTTCGGGCAAAAATAATTGGGTAGAGATCGCCTTGCTTGTCTTTGCTGTTGTAGTTCTGCTGCTTGGAGCTTTTTTTGTAAAGGAAAGATCCAAAAAAATTCACCTACTAGTTGGTGGAAATAAACGGGGTTCGACAAACTTGAAGCGAGTGGAAATTGCAAGTTCGGGGGTCGAGACTGCTTGGAATAATGTGTTCGCTAAATTTGCGATTCATGGGATACAAAAAAGGGGTAGTGAGACCTTTGTGGAGTTTTCAAAAAGAGTCTCGCTGATTGAACCTATCGACCCTTTGCTGGAAGTCACACTGTCCAAGCTGGCCGACCTGGGTGAAAAAGATGCCTATTCGTATGCAACCTGTAATCCAAGGGAAAATCAAGATGCCCTCGCACTGGCCGAGGAGATTGACAGATATTTTGCCAGCCTAGAGTTGTCCGATCAAGGAGTCGAATAGTTGCGACGCTCGGGTGGTAATTTTCCTGATAAGTTGCGATGGTGAAACTTGGTGTGCTGGCTTCAGGTACAGGAACGATTCTTGAATCAATTCTAGAGCACTCAATTGAAGTCGCAGTAGTAGTAGTAGACCGTCCATGCAGAGCAGTGAAAGTTGCAATGGATGTAGATATTCCTGTTGAATTAGTAGTTAGGGACAGTTTTGGTGATTCCTTTGACAGAGAAAAATATAGCGAATTAGTCGCTGCAGTACTTGCCAAATACCAACTTGATGTTATTGCGATGGCGGGTTACGGTACCGTGCTAGGAAAATCAGTTTTTGACAAGTTCCCGGGCAGGATTTTAAATACCCATCCTTCCTTATTGCCAAAATTTAAGGGTTGGCATGCTGTCCGGGATGCATTGGAATCCGGCGATGACCTAACTGGGTGCACTGTCCATGTAGCAACCCTTGGAGTTGACGAAGGGCCAATACTTGCTCAAAGGGAAGTCCCAATATTTCCAGATGACAGCGAAAAATCACTTCATGAAAGAATAAAAGAGGTGGAAAGAGAGCTTTATCCAGCGACAATAGTTGAATTTATGGAAAAAATAAGCCAAGAAGCTCCGATTTAAAGGGACACTACGCTTTGATTATTTCGTGATCGAATACTCGCCTAGGATTAGCTGTAGGTAAAAAGGAGTTAAATAGTTTGAGAGCCCTCATTTCAGTATATGACAAAACGGGATTGGAAGCCTTTGCAAGAGGTCTCCAGGATTTGGGCTGGGAGATAGTATCTTCGGGCGGAACTTCTGAAGCTCTAGCTGGAGCGAGCATTGCGCATATGAGCGTGGAAGAAGTTACGGGAGCTCCTGAAATGTTGGGTGGAAGGGTTAAGACTCTTCACCCCAAAATTCATGGTGCAATACTGGCCGACCTGGATAAAATAAGTCATATTGAAGATCTCGCGGGGCATGGGATAGACCCATTTCAACTGGTAGTTTGCAACTTATACCCATTTTTATCTGCTCCGGGAATCGAAATGATCGATGTGGGTGGCCCAACTATGGTCAGAGCTGCGGCTAAAAACCATGCACATGTGGGAGTCATTGTAGATTCAAAAGAGTACCCAGTCATCCTCGGAGAGTTGCATGACAATGGAAATAAGTTAAGCAATCAAACCAGGAAACGTCTCGCCCTAAATGCATTCGAACACTGCGTGGACTATGACAAGGCAATAGTCGAATGGCTGCGGGGGGACGAGGGGAAGACATTTGCCACCGGAGGTGATCTCACGCCTGGCGGCCGAGTGGTGTTGGCTGATAGGCTCAACTTTGAGATTATAAAAACTCCAGGCGAACTTCGCTATGGCGAAAATCCGCACCAACATGGCGCCAGATATCGCCAAGTTGGAAGAACTGGCTGGATGGATACAATGGTTCAGCACTCCGGGAAAACTCTCTCATACTTGAACCTATTTGATGCCGAAGCTGCTTGGCGTCTGGCAGATGAAATGTCTCGACTCACAGAGCTAACTCCAAGTGCAGTTGCAATAATTAAGCATGCAAATGCATGTGGGGCTGCTCTAAGCAATGATATAAGTGATGCCTACGTTAAAGCCATGAATGCCGATCCTATCTCTGCATTCGGAGGAATTGTTGCTATTACTGATCACGTGGATCTCTCACTGGCTCAAACTATCCTTGAAAATCCGCAGGCTGACGTTTTAATAGCCCCATCTTATGATCCTGACGCTATTGAACTCTTTAAGGAAAAAAGGAAAGTGCTCAGAGTCCTAAGTGCCAAAAAACCGGGCCCCAGGGGTCTCGAACTTCGAACAATCGATGGTGGGTTCCTCGTCCAAGAGCCAGACATCGTAGCCGGCCCAGATGGAGGTACCTGGACTGTTGTCACAGAAGCAGTGCCTGACGAACAAGGTTGGCGAGATGCAGCTCTCGCATGGTTAGTTTGTGCCAGAACTACCTCGAATGCGATAGTACTGGTTTGCAATGGGCAGGTGCTCGGAGTGGGAGCTGGTCAGCAAAGCCGTGTAGTTGCCGCTGAAATAGCGGAGAAAAAGGCGGATGGGAGAGCTAGTGGGGGAGCTGGGGCATCTGATGCATTTTTCCCATTTCGAGACGGACTAGACGCAGTGGTGAGAGCTGGTGTCAAGGTTGTGGTCCAACCAGGTGGAAGCGTGAGGGATGCTGAAGTCATAGCGGCTGCAGATGAACAAGGTGTGGCGATGATTCTCACCGGGGAAAGGCATTTTAGACACTGATGACAGCGGTGCTTATGCCTGGGAAACCTGTTGCAGAATCAATTGAAAAGGAAGTCTTAGAAAGTTCGGCAATATTTCTCCAAGAAAAGGGAAGAAAGCCGGGACTAGCTACAATACTTGTTGGCGATGATGCCTCGAGTGCAAGATATATTGCAATGAAGCAGAAAAAAGCTCAAGAGCTTGGATTTGAATCACCTCATATCCATTTATCCAGAAGTGCTACAACCGAAGATTTACTGCGATCCGTTGAGAGTTTTAATAACGATCCCAATGTAGATGCAATGCTGATTCAGTATCCAGCTCCTAGTGGAATTGATTTTGACAAGGCACTGTCTGAAGTATTGCCCAATAAGGATGCAGATGGCATGCATCCAATGAATATGGGCAGGCTGGCTCTAAGTATTCCTGGGCCCATTCCTTGTACGCCTGCTGGGATTGAGGCAATTCTTAAGTACTATCAAATTGAAATTGGTGGCAAACACGTCGCAATTTTGGGCAGAGGGTTAACTCTTGGACGACCGCTTTCACTACTTTTGTCGCAAAAACGGGCAGGTGCAGACGCTGCGGTCACGATTTTGCACAGTGGAGTCTTGAATTGGAGAGATTACACGAGGGAGGCAGATATTGTAATAGGGGCAGTTGGCGTGCCGGGAATCATTACCAAAACAGATGTCAAAGTAGGTGCTGTAGTAATTGGAGCAGGGGTGCGCTATGAGGGAAATAAGTTATTGCCTGATGTTTTAGAAGAAGTCGAAGAAGTAGCTTCATTCATTACGCCGAGAGTAGGTGGAGTTGGCCCAACTACAGTAGCTATGCTTTTTAGAAATGCCATGGATGCCGCTTTTGGAAAGTTTGGATAGAAAAAGACAAAATGACACAAATTTCTGAGATGTTAAAAAAGGGAAGGACATTTTCTTTTGAATTCTTCCCTCCGAAGAATGATGAGGAGCAAGCTCAACTAGTTAGGGTATTGCACGATCTAGTGCCACTTTCCCCATCTTTTGTATCTGTCACCTACCGTGGAGGAAGGTCTTCTAGAAAGCGAACTCACGATCTTGTAGCGGGGTTGAAACAAACAACAGCTCTGATTCCGATGGCGCATTTAATTTGCGTTGATCACACAAGACTTGAATTGGCAGAAATTTTACTTGACCTTAGAAAAGCCGGAGTAGTTAATTTAATGGCACTAGGAGGTGACCCACCCAAGGGAGAGGACCAAAAATATGGTGAGTTAACTTATGCAATTGAGCTTGTTGAACTTGCACAAGCGATTGGAGGTTTTTCAATTGGTGTGGCCGCCCAGCCCCAAGGACATCCGGACTCTTCTGACATGGAGTCAGACCGAAGGCATTTAGCCGAGAAACTGAGAAAGGCTGATTTTGCAATTACGCAGTTTTTTTTCGAAGTAGATCACTATATGGCGTTAGTAGATGACCTGTCCGCACTTGGTGTTGACAAACCCGTACTTCCCGGAATATTGCCCATAGAAAGGCTTAGCTCTGTTGGAAGCATTAAGACAATGGGAGCTTCTGTTCCGCCGAAAATGATAGAAAAATTAGAGAATGCTCAGAACAGTAGTTCAAAAGATCCTACTGGGGCAGTTAAGAGAGCTGGAATAGAAATGGCAGTTGAACTCTGTCAAAAACTTCTAGACAAAGGGTGCCCAGGGCTTCACTTCTACACATTAAATCGTTCGACTGCTACTCGTGAAATTTATGACGCTCTTAACTTAAACCCAGCCACTTCTGAAACCCCCAACAGTAATTTTTGAAAGTGATTCCAACTTTTGCAGGCCAGTAATAGCTGGATTTGGCAGAAAACACCCTAATAATTGGCCATATTTTGGAAATAGTTGTGAAAAGTGCGCCATTGGGTAAAATCTGTCATATTGTTATGTAATGAGTGATTCCACCGCGATAACGCTTGATCATGTCGACCTAGTACGGCAAGCCGAACTAGGAGGAACTGTAGTTGGAGATAACACAGTTTTACTGAGTGAAACTGGGCTAGAGATTAAAAGTTCAATGGAGGGGCAGTCATTTTCGCTCGGATGGCACAGTGTTCAAGGTTTTGTGGCAAAATCTCCGACAACTTTGAGTGATGGTTCGCCAGGTTGGGAAATGGCCTTCACTGCAGGAAGTGAACAGTTGCGAATTCTTGTGAAAAACACTCAATACGGTTCGGACTGGGTTGCCTCGATTAACGCCCATGTGGCCCACTGGGACCCATCACAAGTTCAGGCTCCAGTTTATTCGCCTGCATCATACCCTTCACCAGCTTCGGCTACGCCTGCATATGGCCCGGCTAGTCCTTATGCTTCACCTTACGGAACTACTGCTTCATATGGCGGTGCCACTATATATGGTGGCACGAATATCTATAGTCCTCAAAGTAGTTCAAAATCTTCTAGAAAGTTAATGGTAGTACTATTAATTGTCGTGCTCGTCGCATTTGTATTTGGTGGGGGAGTTTTGGGATATTCACTAATTGGGGCAAGTAGTAGCCTGACTGGACCACCGTCAACTGCCTCAATACAACAAGTTGGCAATGCCGTGAACCTAACTGCAAGTGACATGCCTAGCGGATTTTCCGCAATATCTGCTGGGTGTACGAGTAGCAATTGCTCGAGTGGGAATAATTCTGGTGCAGGAAATTCTGGGGTTGCTGCCATGAGCAAGGCCCTGACTGCCTTTGAAAATTGTCTCGGGATCACTGGGCCTGCTACTAATATGACTAAATCTCTCCTTACAAATGACCCGACTAACACTGCAGTTTCACCAATTTTTGGCTATACCAAGACTCCCGCAACTGCAAATCCCGCTTTTGGCAAGCTTGCAAAATCTGTTACAGAAATCAACTCGACGATTATTTTGGAGTCGAGCGCCGATGTAATTTCGCCATTTATGAATGCTCTTGGAAATGTCGGAAGTGCCAACTGTGTCGGTGAGTATTACAATTCAGAATTTTTGTTTGGTCTAGGCACGCCAGCCAACGGCATAAGCGAGTCACTCCAGGATAGTGAGGTACTCACACTTCCCTCGCATACTGGTGAGGTAGTCCACGGATTTGTGGCAAATATTGCCTTAACTATTACAGGAGCATCGAGCGGACTCCCACAAGGACAGATATTGATTCCATATACGGCAGTTTTTATCCAGGCGGGAAGAATCATGGTTAACCTGTCTGCTTTTTCTACAAATCTAGCTCCATTTGATCCAAGCATGATATCTAATTTGACTTCGAGTTTAGAGTCCCGAAGTTATACTCAGGCATCTTCATAGCGGTCAAGATGACCTTAATTACATTGCAAATATTTATTTATTTGGTGAATTCAGCATTTTCCTAATATGTAGCCAGAATGGCACTATCTTTAAATTAGATACTCTAAAAATATGCGCAATTAAATGGGGCAAAATTCTCGCATTTAGGTGAACCTTACAAGGATTGGTATTTTTTTGGAATGGAGACTTGCTTTATGGCGCTAGTCTCGTAAGTATGGCTGAAAAAATTTCGAAATCACAAGATGGGTCCCTGGTTGTATCTGACAATCCAATAATTCCGTTCATTGAAGGTGATGGAACCGGCATAGATATATGGCCGGCTGCAAAAGCGGTAATGGATGCTGCATGTGCTAAACATGGCAAAAAAATTCAATGGCTGGAAGTTCTAGCTGGACAAAAGGCATTTGATGAGACAGGCGAGTGGCTTCCCGAGGAAACTGTAAATAAATTTAGGGAGTACTTAATTGGAATAAAGGGCCCCCTAACTACTCCTGTTGGAGGAGGAATCAGATCTCTCAATGTCGCTCTTAGGCAGATTCTTGACCTGTACGTCTGTTTGCGCCCAGTTCGTTGGTTTGAGGGTGTACCCTCTCCAGTAGTCCATCCCGAGCGGGTAGATATGGTTATATTCCGGGAAAATACTGAAGATGTTTATGCAGGCTATGAGCTAGCACAAGGTAGCGATGAGGCAGTTAAATTGATTGCATATCTTCATGATGAGATGGGATGGGATATTAGACAAGACTCTGGTATTGGAATAAAACCGGTATCGATCACTGGTTCAAAGCGACTTATTAGAGCATCAATTAAGTACGCACTTAGCCGAAAGCGAAAAAGTGTCACAATAGTGCACAAAGGAAATATCCAGAAATTCACAGAAGGTGCTTTTCGCTCTTGGGGTTACGAATTGGTAAAAGAGGAGTTCGATGACGTGGCCGTCGGCTGGGATGACTGTCATGGCGAGCCTGGTGAAAAACTGTTGGTCAAGGATGCAATTGCAGACAATATGTTGCAGCAAATTCTAATCAGGCCGACCGAGTATGACGTAATTGCAACTACCAATCTAAATGGAGATTATCTATCAGATGCCCTTGCCGCCCAAGTTGGGGGAATTGGAATTGCACCCGGCGCCAATATCAACTACGTAACTGGGCATGGCATTTTTGAGGCTACTCATGGAACTGCTCCCAAGTATGCTGGTCAAGACAAAGTCAATCCAGGTTCAGTCATTTTATCTGGCGTAATGATGTTTGAGCACCTTGGATGGGATGAAGTTGCAAGCTCTATTGTTAATGCATTGGCACAGACGATTTCACAAGGAATTGTCACATATGACTTTGCGAGGCTCAGGGCAGATGCAACTGAAGTAAAGTGTTCGGAGTTCGCATCAGCGATTATTGACAGGCTTTAGTATCTATTATAGAGAGTTAAAGTTAATTAAATAGGAGATAATTATGACAGCATCGACGAAGTCGAATCCAATAACTGTAACCGTGACCGGAGCTGCGGGGCAAATTGGCTATTCCCTTTTATTTAGGATTGCTTCGGGCGAAATGTTTGGCCCGGAACAAAGTGTTGCACTTAGACTTCTTGAAGTGGAGCCAGCTATGGGAGCACTTGAAGGTGTAGAAATGGAGCTTCAAGATTGTGCATTCCCACTTCTTTCTTCCATAGACACAACTTCTGAGTTGAACACTGCATTCAACGGTTCGTCTTGGGCTTTGTTAGTAGGTTCAGTCCCTAGAAAACAGGGGATGGAGCGCAACGACTTATTGGCAATAAACGGGGGAATTTTCGGTCCCCAGGGAGAAGCTATCCAAAAGAATGCCAATAGCGATGTCAGAATATTGGTGGTTGGAAACCCTTGTAATACAAACTGTTTAATTGCAAGAGCACATGCACCTGAGATTCCTGATGAAAGATGGTTTGCAATGACGCGTCTGGATCAAAATAGAGGATCTTCGCTATTGGCCAATAAAGCAGGGGTGCCAGTAACTGAGGTTTCCCACGTAGCTATTTGGGGAAACCATTCTTCCACCCAGTTCCCTGATTTTGATCATGCAACAATCAAGGGAATTCCGGTGCCCGATGTAATTACCGATAGATCATGGCTTGAAGGTGAGTTCATATCATCAGTCCAACAACGAGGCGCTGCAATAATTGCTGCTAGAGGAGCTTCTTCGGCAGCGTCTGCAGCCAATGGCGTTGTTGATTCAGTTCGTTCGTTGGTTGGTGAAACTATGCCGGGTGACTGCGAATCACTGGCAGTTGTGTCTCATGGTGAGTACGGAATCCCAGAAGGATTAATTTTTGGATATCCAATTCTTTCTGACGGAGGCAGTTTCAAAGTCGAAAAAGGTATCGATCACAACGACTTTGCGAAATCAAAATTGGATGCAACGGTGGCTGAATTAGTTGGAGAACGCGACGCAGTCGCCG
>JABEUL010000245.1 GCA_013044465.1 Acidimicrobiales bacterium | reverse complement strand
TTTGAAAACTACAGGATCAGATCACTACTTTATTCAGGTAAACCAAACTGGGAGCTGCTAAAGGTAATTCAACCCCGCTAAGACGCGGAGCTCCGCTAAGTGAGAAACTTAAGTGTGCCAGTGAACTGGAAACCGCAATAGGACAAGTTATTATTAAATGAATACCTAGAGAGTAATTAGCCGATCTCGTTGTGGCGTTCGCTTGATTCCTACGCTACCGAAACAACTTTTTACTAGACTCCTCAGCTGGTTGAAGTTTTTTCGCACTGTGCTTTGGCGTAGTGTCATAGTAGCCATAACCATATGTGTAGCTATAAGATCCTCCGTATCCTGTTTCAGGCGCTGCTCCATTTAGAATAGTTCCAATTAGTGGAGCATTTACTTGTCTTAGGACCTCGACTGTCCTATAAAGTTGACGAGTCGTAACTTTCTTCGACATTGCTACGACTAAAGTCGCATCAACTCTTCTTGAAAGCACTGCTGCATCAGTGACTGGCAGTACCGGAGGCGAGTCGATAAGTACAACATCAGCCATTACCTGGAGTTCAGTAATTATTTCGACAGTTCTTTGACTTGAAAGCAGCTCAGAAGGATTTGGTGGTTTTGGACCAGAAGCCAATACTCTGAGTTCTCCACGAGCAGTGTTTACCTTTTGAAGTGCGTTCTCAAGTGATATTTCACCGAGCATCACAGAAGTTAGACCTACTTCATTTGAAAGACTAAAGAAATTATGTATTTTGGGTAATCTTAAGTCGCAACTTACTATGATTACCTTTTGACCAGATTCAGCAAGGGCTACTCCTAAGTTTGCAACAGTAGTAGATTTCCCTTCGTCTTTGTTTGAACTTGTAATCTGAATTGTTCTCATAGACCTATCAAGGCTCATAAATTGAATCGAAGTCCTTAAACTTCTATAAGCTTCAGCAACCGGAGAACTTGAGGAGTTTAAAGTTAAAGCAGAGTGAGGTTTGTTGTCATCCCAGGAATCGACATATGGGATAAGGCCAATTACCGGAAGTGGTTTAGTAACTTTTTCCAAAGTTTCTTTAGATTTGACAGAATCATCGAGGCGTTCAGCTAAAAGAGCTATGCTAACACCAGCTAAAAGCCCAATTATAAGTGCAATAACTGTATCCTGGGATCTTTTTGGCGAACTTGGAGAAGTTGGAGTATTTGCTGGAGTCACTACTTGGGCAGGTTGGCCGCTTAACTGCTGTTGGATTTGAGCATCGGTAAGTTCACTGCCATAAACCGTGAGGCTTTGTTGCGCAGCATTAATTTGTGGTTGAAGCTGAGTTTGTAATGCGGCCTGACCTTTAACAGGAGCTGATGAAATTTGTTGATTCAATGAGGCAAGCTGGCTTTGGGCTTTATTGATTTGCGCTTGAATCCCCGCAATTGACTGAGCGAAAGCGGAGCTAACCTGATTTTGCAACAGGGACACAAAAGATGATGCATAAGCATTAGCTATTGCTGCAGCATGAGAAGGAACTATGCTGCTTGCACTTACTTCAAGCACAGCTGTTACACCTATTTCAGAAACTGAAATTGCAGGTGCTCTTTCATGTAACTTCTGGCTAACAAGATTCTTTACTTCAGCTGAATTAAAGACTTGTACCTGGGTATTTATATATGTAGGGGTTAGATTTTGGCTTGATGACTGACCTTGGAGTCCAGCACCAGATAGAGGACTCAAAATTACTTCAGCAGAAGCTGTATATACAGGAGTTTGAATAGTAGTATATGCAATTGTGATTCCGACAATAAATGCCGTCACCAAAAAGATGAGCAACTTGTGCCTGGTAAGAATCCTTAAATAATCCCGAAGTTCGGGCTCGTCTGTTTCGTTATATTCCACCTGAGGATTTTACTCTAAATTTGACACCTAATTTGTGTCATCGAGAAAAGTTGAAATGACTATCCATGTGAGTGCAGTAACACTAATCCATCAGAGAGCTGACTTCAATGGACTTGCCAGTAGGTTTTGAGCGAACGTTCTGGATATATTTCGACGCCCGTAGGAGCCTTCGAGACCGCGGCCCGCTTCTTTGGAGACCGCCACGATTTCCATGGTAATTGGTCGCCAATGTGGCTATTGCCCGCTCGAGCAACCGGAAGAATAACATCCCCGTCCTGCGGGAGTGCTGGGGAGCGATGTAACCTTGATGGGCTCCGTTTGGCCAACGCATGAGAAGACTGACTACTCGGTTAAGTGCGGAAAGGCTCATGTGAGCATCGGACCCAGACTTTGCAACATTGATTGCAATGTGCATGCACCTTTGCCAAGTGCCTGCGGGAGTTGCGAAGTCTCTTGGTGAGATGGCTGCTGCGGGTTAGACGTTCTCGACAATGAAGCTTTGCAGGTAATTGGCAGAAGCATTTGCAATGACTTCAGTAGTTTTCGTCCAAACCCTCTTCTGCTATCCGCCGCACGTTTGAGAGCTACTGCATTGAGGGTCTTTCCTGTAGCGTACCGAACACGTTGTGGCTTCCTCTATTGGGGGAAAGGCCACCTGGGCACCCGAGATGCCTGACGAAGATACTTTCCTTTTTGACGAGAATGACATTCCCCACTGGATAAGCGACGGGATGACAATTGGAAGCCATAGCCTAGACCACATTAATTTGGCAGAACAAGATTTGGTCACTTGTGAGCGCCAAGGTCGGGAATCTAAAGTGATCCTTGAAAAAACCGGGCGATCATAGATGGTTTTTGCTTTCCCAACGGCCACTTTTCAAAATCTGCGTCCAAGGCTATTGAAAAGAGCGGCTATGCGTGGGCAGTGTCTGGAGGCTACAGAAGACACCACCACGTCGGCGAGCGCTTCCAACTTGGGCGTATTACGGTAGATTCGACCGACTCCAGGAAGGAATTCGAGGACAAGCTGGAAGGCGGATACGATTACCTCCAAATATTACAGCAGTTAAGAAAGATTAAGTCCCAGGTAAGATCTAGGATTTATTAATTGGATTACTTACTGAACCTTAAATATTCCTGTAGGGATATTGAATTCCCACTCAGTAGTGACTCTGCCCCAAGAATTGCAGCAATTGAGGATTCGAACACCCACTTTGGAGTTTCAGATTCGGAGCGGATCGCATTTGCAAACGCTGCCAGCGCTTTATCCTGGCCCTTGTCTTGGGGTCTGAAAGCTTTCCGCTTTTCATTTAACTCGATACTTCGAAAGTCATCGATTAAACCAGTTTTCCCCCTTCCAAGAACTTCTACTCTTTCCTTCGGAGTAATTGGTGAACCCCCTGTGGCGTAGGTTATGGACGCTACTGATCCGTCTTCAAAGGTTAGAACTACGCCTAAGTTATCGGCCAACACTCTCTCGTTTGAACTTGAACCAGATGCAGTTATGTTCTGTATTGGCGACTTAACAATGGCCTGTGAGGTATCGATGAAGTGACATACCTCCCCGATCAGTCGTCCCCCTTGAGTCCTATCGTTATACCAGTGAGTAGAAGGGATCTGACCCGCACTGACACGATAAGTAACAACTAACTGGGAGCCATGTGTGCCAAAAAAGTCACTCATTTCTTGAACTGGGTGAGAGAACCTTCTATTGAACCCAACCCAAAGTAGTGATTCAGGAGATTTTTGTCCTGCATCAGTAATTGCTTTAAAGTCCACTAAATTAAGTGCCAGTGGTTTTTCACACCATATATGCTTTTTCGCATCCAATGCCTTTATGACGAGTGCTGCATGACTCTCATGAGGAGTTGCAACAATAACTACATCTATATCTTCATCATGTATTATTTCATTGGCATCTTTTGCGACTCTTCCTGAACCCAACCTCTCCACCAGGCGATTAGCGCTAATTAAAGATGACGACGTCACTGCAGTAATTTCTCCAAAGCCAGCATCTTTTAACTTAGGAACCAGAGTTGAAACTGCATAAGCTCCACTTCCAATTAGCCCTACGGTTAACTTCTTTTTAGCCGAACCCGATCTAGGTTGGGCAGTTTTGAGATTAATTGGACTATGTTTCTCCTGATTGGGTTCAAGTGCGCCTGATCCATAAGAGAGGGTAATACTCATTACATTTTCACCAGATCCAGGACTATCCACTAGTGCATATGCTTCAGGTGCCGAGGCAATATCAAAGTTGTGTGTAATAACTCCGTTCAGATCAATCTTTTTAGAGGCTTGCAAATCCAAAACGGCCTCAATGTTTCGCCCCTCGCTCCATCTCACATATCCCGGAGGATAATCAACACCCCACTGTTCGTAACTTCTTTCATACCTCCCTGGACCATACGATCTAGCTACTTTCATAGTTAGCTCTTTCATATAAAATGGAGTTCTCTCGCCGTCAAGGGAAACATCTCCGACAACTACCACAGTTGCTCTATCTCTACATAGCTCCGGTGTTCTCCTTATTGTCGAGTTTGACTTCCCTCCCGCAGTCAACATAACGGCGTCAGCTCCTATCCCCCTAGAAAACGAAAGAATAGCATCTGTAGTTTCTTTGCCGCTTTCTAATAATCCTAAAGCACCCCACTTGGAAACCAGATCTACCCGCTTTTGATCCACATCAATTCCTACAACTCTGGCACCGCTTGCAATTGCAATTTGAGCACTTAGCTGGCCTATTAGACCTAGCCCAATTACCACCACAACTGCCCCTGGACCAACCTCTGTGAGCCTAAATCCATGCATTGCAATTGCGCCGATTGTTGCAAGAGATGCTTCTTGGGGTTCCACACCCTCTGGCACCTTTACACAAAGAAGACCTGGCACAGCCTGGAATTCAGCATGATTTGCAGCCCCTGCACCACCTGTTGCGACCAAATCACCTGGTTTTATATGACTAACTGTCTCACCGACAATTTGGACAATTCCGCACGCTGAATAGCCCAGTGGGAGATCGCTTGCCAGACGGGATTTAACAGTAGAAAGCGTGGCCATGGGGCCATCTGATTTGGCTTTAGCTATTACCTGTTTGACTAAATCGGGTCTAGCTTTAGCCTTTTGAAGGTAACTTGACTGAGCTAGTTGGGTAACCGCCCTCTCTGTTCCCGGTGAAATTGCAGAAAAAAGCGTCTTCACTAAGACTTCATTAGCATCGGCAGACGGAGGTGGCACATCTATTACCCTCACACTTCCGCCTGAGACACCTTGTACTACTTGCTTCATTTAACTAATCCTGTCCTTTGTGTCACTTATATACTTCAAAACTAGTGTCGAATTCAACAGGCACCTTTCCGATGCACGTTAAAGAGACCGTTAAGGCATCTTCAACAGAGTTAAATCCCTTTGCCAAGCTGCACAACTCTGAATTACCTTCAACAATGTTAATGTCTCCCTGGACACTGCTCTCAAGTTCCAAATTTATATTAAAATCGCCAACTCCTAGGAGTAATTCAAACTTGCTCCCAATTGAGGATTCAGAACCACTGAATTTGATCCCCAAAAACTGAACCAGAGAACTGAAATGAAATATTAATTCGACCTTATGCTCATTACTAGATCTATCTATTTCCTGCGAATTAGTCCCTCTTGAAGATGTCGGAAATATTGAGTCCTTGATTTTTATATATGAACTTCCGAGCTCTACTTGTCTTTTATGACACGGAGAGTCCTCTAAAAATAGATAGCCGTTGTGTGACGCCTCTACTACTACCGTCTCTCCCGAGTCCTCAGCTCTAATCAATTTAGGCTCGGCTCTTCTCCCTGCCCGAAATGCTCCCCAAATCTCGGTTTGATCGAAGTCGTCAATTACTACAGTGTTGTGTGCCTTGGTGCTTCTCTCATATGCCCTAGTAGCACCTGGTTCATAGGTTGACACACCAGTATCGACTAAAAAAGGAAGAGTGGAAATATAGACCTGTAATGCAAGTGTGTCTGAATGAGCATGCGCTGGAAGTGCCGGCGGGCAGGGAAGTCCTGCATCCATTAATACCGTGAAGAGAGAGCCTGTGTTGCCTACAAAATAGCCGGAGGATTCCATAAATGCGGTTTTCCCAAATGACGCAACTCCCAATAATTTCAATAAATGACTATCCGTTGGCACACAATCATTTACGTTCCACCACTGCCCATCAGGAGCAAGCATTTTTGAAAGCCATAATTTCATCCGAGCTACCGTATCTTCAAGCCACGGAGTCGATTCGGCTATTGCCTTTGCTACTTCGCGCGAAGAGTCCTTAGATGTTGCATCGAGAATATTTCTAATATCCTCTAGGTCAGTCAGCACCTGAGCATGATACGAGGTTGATCTCTCGTAGTGCCCACCGTCACCCAATATCTGGCGGCCTGTCTCCACGCCTAATTGCCACAAGTTTCGTTTCAGGCTCTTCTCATCTCCAAACAGAATGGAAAGAACAATAAGAGCTTTTATATTTTTTATTAGATGGTTGCCTCTAACTTCTCTTTCTTTAAAGACTTTGAGCCACTTAAAAGCTGCTCTCAGTTCTTCAATTACTTCTTCATAATAAGGCGACTCTTTTAAAGTTCCATTAAGAATCATTGATCCCAATACAAAGGCACGCAGGGAGACTACATAGGGTGACCACGGAGTGCCTTTGCCAAAGCAAGTGTATTTTCGATACGACTTCCAGTATTTTTCAAATATTTCATCGAATTGTTCGTCGTTTAAATACCAAAGCCATTCCATGTAAAAGAGGTGAAACTTAAATAGCAGTGTTGCATCGGCTGGGTCCCAATTATCGATCTTTTCTCCCCCTTCGACTAATATCTGGAAGTTTTCGCCAACTTGTTCAACAATGCCATTTTCCAGTAATCTCAAATGCTTAGATCTCTCATCAGAAAGCTGATAAGCCATTTGATCGATCGGGAAAAATGATGGAAAAATATTAATACTTGAATAAGTTGAGCTCCCTGACTTTAGCCAGAAGCTAAGAAATTGGCCAGGAAGAACCGAAGCAATCTTTCGACCCCCTCTTAACGCCACACGCCAAATCAAATCAGAGATGGGAATTTGCCAAGCAGCTGCTACCGTCTTTTTGACTCGCCCAAGTGGTGTTTCTATCGAATTTCCCATTTTCTTCCAATTTAACTATAGATTGCACAACTTAAAGGTCCTGCCAGGTGAAGCATTTGCCTGATAGTTGAATAACTCATTGAGCCAGTGCCATAGGCCCTATTAGTTCCTAGCACTCCGACGGTGCATTGCAGTAGAGAAATGACCATCCTTTATTAAAAAATCAAACCTGCATCAACGATCTAGCATCGTGTGATTAATTAAGTTCCATTCGTCCGTAATCCCCTCTTTGAAAGAGCGAGGTTGATAATTTAGATCCCTTGAGGCGTCGGCAATTGAAACATTTTTATTTTCATCAAGCCTCAAAATCTGCTCTGTCGATATTGGTGATTTGCCAAATACCTTCGACATATATTGAGCACCTTTGACCAAAGGTGAAATCGGGAGGGAAATAAAGTGAGCTTTATTGCCAACTGCCAAAGAGGCAATCTCAAAAGTATCCTTGAGAGTCATGGGCTCAGGTCCGCCTAGATTGTATTCGCCTTTAATAGCCTTTGAGCTAAAAAGCGCCTCTGAAATGCCCTCTATCAGGTCATAGACATTTACAGGCTGTTGTAGTGCTTGCCCGTGACCGGGAAGTGGAAGCAAGGCTACCTTGGATCTGTTGATGTATCTGAGTAGTCTCTCCATGTTCCGATCACCTGGAGCTCCGTAGATCATGGTTGGTCTTATAATTGTCCAATCAAGATCACTTGACTTAACCGCATCTTCGGCTTCCAGCCTAATTGGCTTCGACGAAGTTGAGAGGGTTGTGAATATGGATGTTGTAGAGACAAACAAGGATCGCTTGATTCCACTTTCACTTGCTGCATTTACAACATTTGGCCCGCTTCCAAAACCCATTGAAGCAATGTTCGCCAAATAAGCATCAGGGAACTCTTTGAAGATCGAGCAAATTGATGAGAAATCCTCTAGGTCTCCCATTCGGACCTCGGCACCGAGACCAGAGATTTTTGCTTTAGAAGGTTCGGATCGTGCGATTCCAACAACTCTGTGACCTTCAGATATAAGTTTTAATATCAAACGTGAACCTGTGAAGCCTGATCCACCAGTTACTATGACCTCGGCCATTAGTTTGTTCCTGCTATGTATTTCACTGCTTGTGAAGTTAGCTCGTCAATTTCATCGGCAACTTGCAAAAACGTATCAGGTCCAAGATCATATGGATCGACTATGTCTTCAGATAAATCGGCACCCAGTAAGTCAGCTTTTGTTCTAGTTTCACCTATTACATTTAGCCAATCTAAAAGTGGCTCGCCGGAATTGCGTGGCCCAATGTTCCTGGCACTGGCAACGAGCCCTTTAAGCGTAAATGTGACCGGCCATAGTGCAGGTGACATTACTACGATTTCACGCACGTGCTCTTTGGTCATTCCCACAATTAAGTCGAGGTCATAAAGATCAACTTCGTCAAGAATTCGTGACCTATGACCACTCAAATCGAAACCCTTTGTACTCATAATTTCGATTGTCTCTTTGGCAGCCTTGCGCCCTGAAAATAGTAGGCCTGCCGATGAGACTTCAGCATCAATTCCTCTAGAATCGAACTTTGTTTGCAAAAAGGCCTCTGCCATGGGTGATCGACAGATATTGCCCGTACAAACGGTCAAGACTTTTATGTTAGGTGGTCTCTCTGGCATTAACTTGAAGCCAGCGACGGCATCCAAACTGCTCTTGTCAAAGCATACTTATCGATCTCACCTGCGTGACGCAAAGTGATTCCAATATCGTCTAGACCGTTAATGTATCTCTCTTGGGTGAAGGTATCCATTGGAAAACTTGTTTCTAAGTCAATGGCAGGTGCACTTAGTATTAGCTTCTCTAGGTCAACCACGATTAGAAGGGACGGATCTTTTTGAATAGCTTCGATTAATTCCCGGGCTATGGACTCATCGACTTGCACGGGAACAAGACCGGATTTGGTGCAGTTGTTTCTAAAAATGTCGGCAAATCGTGAAGATACTACGGCTTGAAATCCATAATCCTGGAGCGCCCATACTGCATGTTCTCTTGAAGACCCAGTTCCAAAGTTTGGTCCGGCCACCAAAATTGTGGCCCCTCCGTATTCACTCTTATTTAATACAAAGTCTCTGTCATCTCGCCACTCGGCAAAAAGACCCTTCCCAAACCCTGTTCTCTCAACCCGCTTAAGCCAGTCACTCGGTATTATTTGGTCGGTATCGACATCTGATCGGTCAAGGGGGAGGGCATGACCTTCAATTATTCTCACAGGTTCCATCAAAATACCTCCTCTTAAGCTATGTCGGCTGGGCTAGCAAATTTTCCAACTACAGCAGTGGCCGCTGCTACGGCAGGTGAGACTAGATGAGTTCTGCCCCCTCTGCCCTGCCTGCCTTCAAAGTTGCGGTTCGAAGTTGAGGCACATCTCTCCCCCGGAGACAACTTGTCAGGATTCATTGCCAGACACATAGAGCATCCAGCTTCTCTCCATTCAAATCCGGCCTCTCTGAAAACTGAGTCCAAACCTTCACTTTCTGCCTGAGCCTTTACACGCTGGCTTCCTGGGACGACCATTGCTCGAAGACCTTTTTTAACGTGATGGCCTTTTACCACAGAAGCAGCTACTCGAAGATCTTCAATCCGTGAATTTGTGCATGATCCAATAAAAACCGTATCTACAGGAATGTCCTTAACAGGAGTTCCCGGAACCAAGCCCATATAAACCAATGCTCGCTCGGCAGATTCTTTAAGACTTTGCGATTCAATTGAATTGGGGTCGGGAATGGAATCTGAAATCTGAATTACCTGGGAAGGGTTAGTTCCCCAAGACACATAGGGCGCCAGTTTGGAAGCATCGATGTTTACTTCCCTGTCAAATATTGCACCTTCATCGCTCTTGAGAGTTTTCCAGTCAGCTAAGGCTTCGTCCCAAGCTGGTCCCTTGGGGGAATGGGCTCGACCTTTAACATATTCGAAAGTGGTCTCATCAGGTGCAATCATTCCGGCTCTGGCACCGGCTTCAATGGACATATTGCAGATTGTCATCCGCCCCTCCATCGAAAGATTCCTTATTGCCTCTCCCCTGTATTCGATGATCGAACCAATACCTCCGCCTGTACCTATTTCACCGATTATTGCCAAGATCAGGTCTTTTGCACTTACGCCGTCTGGCAAGTCGCCAATTACATTTACTGCCATGGTCTTAGGCTTTATCTGAGGAAGTGTTTGAGTGGCCAATACGTGCTCTACTTCACTGGTGCCGATTCCAAATGCCAGGGCCCCAAAAGCTCCATGTGTGGCAGTGTGGCTGTCTCCGCAAACTATTGTCATCCCCGGGAGCGAAAGGCCCATTTCAGGACCGATTACGTGCACAATACCTTGACCTTTGTCTCCCATGGGAAAGTACTTAATTGCGAACTCTTCACAGTTGGAAGCCAATACTTCCAACTGTTTGGCTGAAATCGGATCAGCCACAGGTTTGTCAATGTCGATTGTAGGGACATTGTGATCAGCTGTAGCGACAGTTAGGTCCGGTCGAGCTACCGTCCTGCCGGCCAAGCGGAGACCGTCAAATGCTTGAGGGGAAGTAACTTCATGCACTAAATGGAGGTCAATCCACAAAAGATCGGGCTCGCCCTCTTTTCTTGAAATAACATGTCGTTCCCAGACCTTCTCAGCCAGGGTTAATGGTCTGCTTTCGGGATTTTTAGTTGTGGTCACAGATATAGCCTATCGACTCGAACAAGCGCCTCTCACCCTGGGCGAGGGCACATTTTGGTTGCAAAAGCGCTATCATAGTTTATTAGATAGTTATTCATCGTAATCAACAAATAAAAGGAGCACCAGTGACTACTACAGCATCGAGTGTAACGATTGGGAAAAAGCCATCACCCATAACATTAACTGCAAAAGCCCAGGAAAAAGTAGCTGAGCTTCTCGCCCAAGAAGACGAGTTAGACGAACTGGTACTGAGGGTTGCAGTGAAACCAGGTGGATGCTCTGGATTTAGCTATGACATGTTCTTCGACACGGAGATAAATAGCGATGACATCGTCAAATCCTATGGGTCCGTGAAAGTCGCAGTAGATACTGAAAGTGCCAACTTGCTTCGAGGCTCAACCTTAGAGTTCGAAGACGGTCTCCAGGGCGCAGGGTTTCACATCACTAATCCAAATGCAACCAAAACATGCGGTTGCGGCTCTTCCTTTAGTTGAGTTATATAGTTTTTGAATCCGGCAAGTTCTCAATATAGATGTGAACTGTTTTTACCGCAATATCTAGCTAACATTACCTCCTCGGGCCAACATCGGAGAATTTTCCAAATTGAAGATTAAATTATATGCTGCTGTTTTATTTTTAGTGGCGCTAGTGGGGAGTGCTTGTTCAAGTAATTCGACATCGACATCCCCAGCACCTCGCACTGGGCTATTGGCGCTTAATGGCGTTCAGCTGCTTGCCAAGGCGGCAACTTTCGACAATGCTGCAAAAGGAGTCCACTACTCTGGGGTTGCTCAGTCCACTTCATCATCTGCAAATCAACTAGACGTAGTCTCAGGTGACGCCTCCTCTGATGCTGGTCAAGCTCTTTCTAAAGCCGGGACGATGACAGATCAGGTAGTTTTGATGAGTGGGACAGCATATGTGAATGGAAACACCGCGGCGCTTCAAAATGACATTGGACTAAATGCTCAAGATGCCGCGGCATATTCAGGGAAATGGATTTCGTTCACCCAAGCAAATTCGAGTTATCCTTCACTTTCATCGAGTTTGACTATGTCTTCACTCCTCCCAAATTTCATTCCGTCGGGCAAATTAACAGTCAGTGGACCCACTACATACAACGGCCGGCAAGTAGTCACTGTTAGTGGTGGATTGCCCTCGAGCGCCAATGGGAGTGGTGCCACTGGAAATGCCAAGGTGTACATTGCAATGAAAGCACCGAATTACATAGTTGGCGCCGATGTTAGTCTCTCGCAGGCCGGTTCTTTACTAAAGGCAACCATTTCATTCTCAAATTGGAATAAAATGCCAAATATAGCTCTTCCTCCAGGTTCAATTAGCTGCTCAACCATAAGTTCGTGCAAGTAACATGAAGGCTAAGCTGGCTTCGTGAACCCAATGCTTCCTTCAAAGTTGCAAAGTGTTTTCGGACCATTCCTCGCACTAATAGTCATGGCGCTTTTTTTGACAAATTGCTCAGGACCCACAAATACAGCCAAGACCTCTCAGTCATCAACTACACGGGCCAAGAATAATGTGTCAACCACAACCCAAGGCAGTACTCTTCCTTTTTCGACGAGCCCAGGTTCGACAACTACTGCCCCATCAACTCTAAAGGGTTTGACCTCACAGCAAATTATTTCTTTGTCGCTGAAAGCGGCGAATAAAGCTGGATCGGTTCATTACACTGTGGCCAATACCGCAGGTGGAACTAGTACTGCTCAAGTTGGGGATGCCCAAGTATCAAGTGGCATCCAAACGAGCAGCGGTGGTGGCCAAGGCACGACTACAGTCAGATTGGCAAACGGAAACATCTACGTTATTGGCGATGCTGCGGCACTTTCGAATTACAACGGATTTAATTCAAGTGACGCCGCGACATATGCTAATAAATGGATTGAATATATCTCGAGTGAGCCTGCCTATAGCGCAATTGCGGCTGATCTTTCCTTGGGGTCACTTCTTACGACATCGTTGCCAAGCCAGGGCCTTTCAAAACCAGTAAAAAGTGTGGTCAACGGCCAGCCGGTTATGGAAATCTCAGGATCATTAGTAACCAATACCGGGTCGAATCAGATGATGGTGAATATCACGGTTGCAATTTCCCAAGTTTCACCATTCTTCCCGATAGAATCGGTAGTTTCAGGTTCCGCTGGCACTACGGCTGGTTCAACAACAGTTGTGTTTTCAAACTGGGGAGAACAGGTTAATGTGCCTATCCCTCCAAATCCCGTTCAGTGCAGCATAATTTCGAGTTGCGGAGGTTGATATGCCACCAGTAGGGCCATACACGCCAATTGTCAGGGCTGGAGATTTTCTATTTTGCTCCGGACAAATTGGACTGACAGAAAGCGGACTTTCTGAGGACCTTACAGATCAAGTAAAGGCTGCAATCGCAAATATGTCAAAACTGCTTGATGAAATGGGTGCAAATCTTAGCGATGTTGTTAAGACTACTGTGTTCCTTTCGAATATGGATAACTATTCGGAAATGAATACTGCATACATGGAAGCATTTGGAGATCACAGGCCCGCAAGGTCTGCAATCGGAGTTAGTGCACTTCCACTTGGAGCACTAGTTGAAATAGAGGCAATTGCTTACAGACCCCTGTAAGTTATAATTTCTTCCGTAAAATTTGTGGTTCAATTTCATAGATCAATACCAAGACCGGTCTAGTCTTGCCCAATCTACAAGGCGAATGGGTCGAATCAATTGATGTCCAAAGCCATATGAGAATCCAATACTGCCAAGTCATGCAATTTATCAGATCCATTTAGCCGAGCGAGAATTGCTACATCTTGTGCAGCAATGATGCGACGCCGCTCGTGGTTAAGCGCTCGTGAAACTACAGCAGCTCGGCTTAGTGCCTCACCATTGGCTACTAAGTCATCGATGAATTCTAAGAGCTCTTCACTTAACCGAAGAGTAACTTGCTTACTCATTACTATTATATTGACACAGCTAGAAGTTTCAAGGTTCCATAACGGGATTCAAAGGGTATACGTAAGCTGAAATCGAGTTATTTGCAATTTGCAATTTTAGTTCTTAGATAGCTTTATTTTTTTCCTAGCCAGCATGATCAAAAGGTGGCTAGTGGCCTTCGATTGATCAATTTAAGCGATCCAACCCCAACTACGGAATTCTGTAAATAGCCGCGGTCAGTGCAACTTGCTTGACCATCTGGAAGATCCAAATCGATAGCCAACACTTCTAACTGTGTCAATTAGATTGGCGTGCTCCTCACCGAGCTTGGCTCGAAGCCGTCGGACATGGACATCAACAGTCCTTGCCCCTCCAAAATACTCATATCCCCACACTCTAGAAAGCAAAGTGTCACGGGTAAAAACCTTCCCTGGCCTAGATGCTAAGAACTTTAAAAGTTCATACTCCATATATGTAAGGTCTAGTGGCTTTCCATCTAGCAGAGCTTGATAAGTTTCGGTATTTAGGATAAGCGGGCCGTGTTGAATCAACTCTGGTCTCCGACTTTTACCCGATTTAGCAAGCAAATGAGCTGCCCTATAAGACATCTCACCTTCAACCATTGAATCTAGAACAAAATCATCGTAGAGATCATCTCTCATCTCTAGATCTGAAATCCTCGTTGTTTGAACTACTACAAGAATCGGTCCAATCGGATTCTTCGCAGTCCTTAGGGATCTACAAGTGGCCCATCCGGATTCTGTTGAAGATAGCGTGGACACCACTACTGCAGATACGGAAGAATCTTCATCTGCATCTACATAGCTGATCAAATCATTTACATCGCCAAAAGATTTGACAGCAAATCCACCAACTTCTAATTCTCTCATCATCATAAGTGGGAATGGATCAGGAAAGCACGCTAAGAAATCCAAAATTAAAAACTCCTCACAGCGAAGGAAGATAGCGCTCTAGCTCGTAATGGGTAACTTGCTCGGCAAAGCCAGCCCACTCTGATCTTTTGTTTTTAATGAACCACTCAAAAACATGCTCCCCGAGCACATTGGCCACCAATTCGGATTTCTCCATAAGATCTACTGCTGCTTGTAGATCACCTGGCAGCTGGCGATGCTCATCACTGCTTTGGCCGTTAGATATTTTGTAAAGATTAGTTATGGCTTCCTCAGGCAGGACTAAGTCATCTTCAATTCCTTTTAAACCAGCTTCGAGAATCAAGGCAAAAGTCAGATAGGGATTGCAAGCCGCATCTGGCGCACGGTATTCAATCCTTGCCGCATCTAAAATTCCCTCTCTTACTACAGGGACTCTAACTAAAGCTGATCGGTTATTTCTCGCCCAAGATACATTGACGGGAGCTTCATAGCCAGGAACTAATCGCTTATAGGAGTTCACCCACTGATTTGTCACAGCTGTAATTTCTGGTGCAAAATGAAGGACTCCAGCAATGAATTTCTTGGCAACTACGGAAAGTCCATATTCATCATCTGGATCTGAAAATGCGTTTAGCTCGTTTTCAAATAATGAGAAGTGAGTATGCATGCCAGAACCTTGTTCGTTGGTCATTGGCTTTGGCATAAAACTTGCGTGAACACCTTGTTCGTTGGCCAACCCTTTTACAATGAGCCTCACCGTCATTATCGTGTCAGCCATCGTCAGAGCATCTGTATAGCGAAGATCAATCTCGTGTTGTGAAGGGGCATCTTCATGCTGGGTGTGTTCGACGGGAATTCCCATATCTTCAAGGGTCAGCACAGTACGTTTTCTAAGTTCAGTAGCCAAATCAGTTACGGTCAAGTCAAAGTAAGATCCTGAATCCAAAGGAATCGGCCTTACTCCATGTTCTCCCGTTAGCGAACTGGAAGCAAAGTAAAAGTACTCGATTTCAGGTGCTGCAAAGAACTTATAGCCTCGCTCATTTGCTCTACGAAGGGCCTTTCTTAAAACGTGTCTGGGGCATCCTTCAAATGGGCTCAGATCAGGATTCAATATGTCGCATACCATTCTTGCAACGGGAACGTCGTCGACCTGCCAGGGAAGTATCTGAAAAGTATTTGCATCAGGAGCTACCAGCATGTCGGCTTCCTGCACACGGGAAAACCCATCGATAGCAGAGCCGTCGAAAGTCATCCCTTCTTCCAGGACGTGTTCCAATTCGGCCGGAGTGATGGAAAACCCTTTTGGAGTACCTAAAACATCGGTAAACCACAGTTGAACAAAGCGAATACCCCTTTCTTCAACGGTCCTTAATACATAGTCAGCTTCTTGGCGCAATTAATCTCCTTCCTTCAATTATTACCCATATAAATAGCTATGGCTCAGAAAGTACTAGTGTTGCACTTGGAATGTGCCATGTTCATACGATATGGCACATTTGGCGAAGTGGATGGTACAGATTATGTAAAATTCACACGCCGTTTACATTTCTGCCATGAACCCGTAACAAGGGCATGTCAAGGTAGGGGTAAATAATATTAAATAGTACCTGCAGGGCGACGTCGTCATGCAGTGGGACAACCTATTGAGGAGGACAGCAAAAGTGAAGCCTAGAACCCCGGCTGATGTAGTAAAACTACTTGCCGACGAGAAAATCGAGTTCGTGGACCTAAGATTCTGTGATCTACCTGGAATGATGCAGCACTTTTCGGTGCCAACTCACCAGTTGACCGAAGAGAGTTTTGACGATGGTTTCGGATTTGACGGTTCATCCATCCGTGGATTCCAACAGATTCATGAGTCCGACATGCTTTTAATGCCGGATCCAAATACTGTTGTAATCGATCCTTTCCGTCAGCACCCTACGCTGAACTTGAACTGCTTCATCAAGGACCCCGTCACCGAGGAGTCCTACAGCAGAGACCCGCGTTTCATAGCCAAAAAGGCAGAAGCATACCTAACAACCACTGGTATTGCCGACACCGCTTACTTCGGTCCCGAAGCTGAATTCTTCATTTTCGATGACGTCAAATACGGACAAAACCAGTATTCGGCCTACTACGAAGTCGATTCCGTGGAAGGACACTGGAACACTTCTAAGGACGAAGAGCCAAACCTTGGCTACAAGCTCCGACCAAAGGAAGGTTACTTCCCTGTCCCTCCATCAGACCACTTCCAGGACTTGCGCTCTGAGATGGTTATGGTTATGGAGAGTTTGGGTATTGAGATTGAAGTTCAACACCACGAGGTTGCAACTGCAGGTCAGGCCGAAATTGACATGAGATTTGGCACTTTGTTGGAGATGGCGGACAAGCTTATGCTCTACAAATACATCGTCAAGTCAGTCGCACGCCAACACGGAGTTTCGGCAACATTCATGCCAAAGCCACTTTTCCAGGACAACGGCTCGGGAATGCATACACATCAGTCCCTTTGGAATGGGTCTGACCCACTCTTTTATGGTGATGGATATGCAGGATTAAGCGATATGGGCCGCTGGTATATCGGTGGACTCCTCAAGCATGCAGGTTCAATCCTCGGATTTGCAGCTCCGACCACCAACTCCTACAAGAGACTTGTCCCTGGTTATGAAGCACCAGTTAACCTGGTTTACTCACAGAGGAACAGGTCGGCAGCTTGTCGAATCCCACTGTATTCAAAGTCACCCAAGGCTAAGCGAGTTGAGTTCAGATGCCCTGATGCCTCTGCCAACCCTTATATTGCTTTTGCTGCCATGTTAATGGCTGGACTAGACGGTGTTCAAAACAAGATTGAGCCACCTGAGCCAGTTGAGCAGGACCTTTTTGACATGTCAGCTAAGGAACTTTCCAAGATCAAGACTGTTCCGGGCTCGCTTGAAGATGCGCTTGCCGCTCTTGAAGCTGACCAGGATTACCTCAAAAAGGGTGGGGTATTCACCCAGGACGTCATTGACACATGGCTTGAGTACAAGAGACTCAATGAAGTGGACGAGATTAGACTACGACCCCATCCATGGGAGTTCATGCTCTACTACGACATCTGATAGATATCAAATATCCCCTCCTTTTAAAGGAGGGGATATTTTTGTCCCACTAGCTACTTGATGTGAACCTTACTATTAACGAAAATCTGGCAGAATAGGGCAGTGTCAAATTCAGACAGTCAAAGTGACAAAGAAAATATCTCATCAAATGAGGTTTCCGCCCAAACTCAAGTGGCAATTGAGCGCCAAAAGAAGGTATGGAATAGAAGGGTAAGCACATGGGAGCACCACGGTGTTTTAGGGCTCGAAAAGGTTATTAATGCCGTCTTAGATCTCTCTCAGGTGCAAGCTGGCATGCAAGTGCTTGACATTGGGTGTGGCACTGGCACATTAGCTCTTCCCATGGCTAAAAGCGGTGCACTTGTGACAGCGATAGATGTATCTCCTGCAATGATAGATAGATTAATGTCTGTTGCCCGTGAACAGGGAATTTCAGGCATCAAAGGGATAGCAGCACCAGCTGAGACTTTGAACATTGAAGCCAAGAGCATTGACATTATTGTTTCAAACTACGCACTGCATCACTTAAGAGACTCCGACAAAGAGAAGTTAGTCAAAACAATGTTCGACTGGCTAAAGCCCGGTGGCAAAGTCGTAATTGGAGACATGATGGTGGGGCGAGGTGGCACCAGTCGGGATCGTGAGATAATTGCCTCAAAGATCTCAATTATGTTGAAAAAAGGACCCGCAGGCTGGTGGCGTATTTTGAAAAATGCGATGCGCTACTTCTTCAGGGTCCAAGAGCGACCAATCTCAATGGAAGCTTGGACCAAGCTTTTTGAATCAAATGGTTATGTCGAAGTGGCTGCAAATACGGTGATTAATGAGGCGGCTACCATCATGGCCAAAAGACCAATTTAATCGGCACATTTAGGCCGATATTCCACCATCCATAGTTAGAACCGCTCCTGTAATGGATCTCGCTTCTTGACTTCCAAGAAAGGCTACGGCACCTGCAATCTCTTCTGGAGATGGAACGCCCAATGGCGAGAGCATTCGCTCCATGTGTCTAGGTGCAGCACCTGGTGGAAAACCTAGGTGAGCGAGTTGTGATGGATCCACGCCGCCAATTGCTATTGCATTAATTCTCACTCCCCTGTCTTGGTATTCAAAAGCCATTGATTTTGTTAATTGAATAACAGCAGCAGAGGCAGCGCCCAAAAGTGTTGAATATGCCAAACCTATTAATCCAGAGGTGCCAACGATATTTAATATAGAACCGCCAGTTCCTAACAAATTTGGCAAAACCGATCGAGAAACCAGAAATTTTCCGGTTACATTCACAGCCATTGACTGGTTCCACTGCGCCAAACTCTGCTCGCCAAAATGGGAAAATCGTGTAACTTGGGCAGCATTTACCACAACAGATGGCGAACCTAGAGAACCTATTAAGTCGCCAATTGCGTTCTTTACCTCGTCTTCATTAGTGATGTCACCTACAGCTACGCGACCCGCCCCACCTTTGCTTACCAAATCTTCAAGTGTCTCAGAAGCAGCATCGGCATTGATATCAAGTATTCCAACCGAAGCTCCCTCTTGGGAAAGCTTTCTTGCAATGGCTCTCCCCATTTCACTCCCGCCACCTACGACAATGGCAGAACATGACTGATATCTATTGCACATAATTAATTAACTAACTTTCATGTGTTGGCCTAAAAGGTTTGCCATTATTTCAGGGGCTTCCTCTGGGATCCAATGGCTCAAGCCATCAAGCACTTCAAATTGATAAGGTCCTTTCACAAAGTTCTCGGTTGCCTCAGCTGCTTCTCTTCCAAGAGCTACGTCTTCTGTGCTCCAGATGTAAAGCGTTGGCATCTCCACGGGGCCTAAAAAACTCATATCTGATTTTCCCATTGCCCGATACCAGTTAAGCGCACAGGTCATTGCGTGGGGTTCTAGAAGAGTATCAATATACTCACTGAGTTGACTTTGATACTCTTTTTTTTCAGTGTCTAATCCGCTTAATTTAAACATCATTCGAAGTCCGTCGCCATGATTTGCTAACAACATCTCCTCTGGAACGCTCTCCTGTTGGAAAAACTGCATATAAGAGGATTTTTCACCTTGATCAGACGTGCCCGAGGTATAGGCCTGCAAAAGAGCGAGTGGATGTGGAGTTGATACAACATTTAAAGTTTTTAGTCTCTCAGGGTGTTTAAGAGCCATCATCCATGCAATACCTCCACCCCAGTCATGACCTACCAAATGGAAAGTTTCAAATCCATAGTGATCGGCAATGGCAAAAGCATCCATTGATAATTCGTCCATTGTGTAGGCCTCGATTTCTAAGGGACGAGCACCTGGGCTATAGCCACGTTGATCTGGAGCTACTAAGAAAAAACCCTGGTCCTTAAGAATAGCCATGGCACTAAGCCAAGAAGCCGAAGTCTCGGGGAAACCGTGCAACAAAAGGACCGGCTCTCCGTTTCTGTTTCCTGCCGTTCTGCATGTAAATGTGTAGCCCCTGACATCTACATTCTCTTTTGAAGCCCCATACGTCAAATCATCAATAGCCACGCCATTAATCTAGTAGTTTGCAACCTAAAATTCCAGATTAATGGCTAAATCGCATAAAGTTGCAATATTCACTAATAATTGAGAGGCACCTATGGGCATAAGGGAAGATATTGAATTTAATGTTAATGGCGAGAGAATAGCGGCTTGGTTCTACTACCCAGATGGACCAAAACCATATAAAGCCATGGTATTGGCACATGGCTTAGGTGCAACCAAAGAATGCAGTCTGGATCAGTATGCTCTCCGATTCCAAGAAGCCGGTTATGCAGTACTTGTCTTTGATTACAGAGGTTTTGGAGATTCAGGCGTAAAAGACAAAAAGCTTGCACAGTTAATATCAGTGCGCAGGCAACTTCAAGACTGGAGGGGAGCAATTGACTATTTACGGACCAGAAACGATATTGATCACTCTAATATCGGCATCTGGGGCACATCTTTTAGCGGTGGCCACGTCCTAAAAATTGCATCGCAAGACCCCCGAATCAAAGTGGTCATTTCTCAAATCCCCAATGTCGACACCTTTGCCTCGATCTCTTTAATAGAACCTAAAACCCAGCCAATCCGATTAGCAATTGCTGGAATCAAAGATCTTATTATGACAATCCTTGGCAGGCCCGGTTACTCAATTCCTATAGTCGGGGAACCTGGAGAGCTAGCGATGTTGTCATCAAGTGATGCTATGCCAGGTCTTCTGTCAATATCTCCGGAAACTGGGATCAATTCAACGCCTGCTAGGAGCAATTTGCTGCTTCCGCTGTATCGGCCAATAACTTCAGTCAAGAAAATAAAATGTCCGGTACTTTACTGCATTGCCAAACAAGACAAGGAAGTCTCATCTAAAAAAGCTCTTACGGCAGCTGGAAAAACTGCAAATGCGACAGTCAAAGAGTACGAAGGTGGTCATTTTGCTCCTTATAATCCTCCATTGTTTGAAACCGTAATAAAGGATCAATTGGAGTACTTAAAAGAGAATCTTTAAGGGCCTCCAGGCATATATGTGGGTAGATTTAGGGATCTGTAGCCTCCGTTCTTTCATGGGGTAGAACATGTTTAATGGGTCCAAGCGTTAGCATGATG
>JABEUL010000244.1 GCA_013044465.1 Acidimicrobiales bacterium | reverse complement strand
TTACTCCACTATTGGATGAGTATTTTTGGATCTTCCAGTATTGCAACTAGGGCACTTCCGGGCGTAATCGGGGTTTTAACACTTCCGGTTTCTTATAAATGCGGCACTTTGGTCTCAAAAGTGAACAAGGCAGAGTTTGGAATTTCTGCAATGTTATTAGTTGCAGCGTCCCCGTTTGCTATTTACTATTCCACAGATGTTCGCATGTACTCACTGTTGGTTTTATTTACGGGCATCGGAATGATTCTTTTTCACAGCCTGACAAAGCGCCCGAGCATAATTAAAGTGTTGGGTATTGGGGTAATCACCAGTCTTTTATTGTATTCACACTACTGGAGCCTTTATTTAATCGCAATTATTGGAGCATCTTTAGTTGGAGGACTATTTTACGAAAAGTATAGAAAAATAAGTGTCTACGGCCTGATCGGAATTGGTATCGGGTGTTTGACTTTCATTCCGTGGCTTCCAACATTTATATACCAATCCAAGCATACCGGCACCCCTTGGGCCCAGCCTGCATCGCCAACAGCAATAGTGCAAACCATTACCCAATTTGCTGGAGGTAATTCCGTAGTAGGGCGACTTGTAGCAATATTTCTTTTGCTTCTCTTATTGTTTGCGATTTTTGGTGCACCAATAGATAAGTACAGAGTGGAAATAGATCTAAAGACACGTTCAGGTGTGAGGTATTTGGTGTCAATTGTATTTGGGACTCTTGCACTGGCAATAGTTGGCGGATATGTATCAAAGAGTGCATTTTCTGTCAGATATACCGCAGTTGTTTTTTTGCTCTTCATTTGCGCCGTAGCATTTGGACTTTCTTCTCTGAAATCTCGCCAAGTCCGGCAATGTTTTATAATCGGCGTATCGTTGCTAAGCCTTGTCGCATCTAGCGTAAACATCTATACTGATCGCAGCGAGTCTGCAATAGTTGGAAACACAATAAACAAAATGGCGAAACCTGGTGACATAGTCGTTTACTGTCCCGATCAGCTAGGTCCTGCGGTTTATAGGGTGGTAACCGCGAACGTAATGCAGGTTGTTTTTCCTACATTTGGTTCTCCCAAATTTGTGGACTGGGTTGATTATCAAAAGCGAAATGAGAGTGCAAATATAGTAACTTTTGTTAATCGTATTGAAGCTATGGCTTCAAATCACAACGTGTTCTATGTCTGGGAAGAAGGTTATTTAACATTTGGTGTGGACTGTGAAACAATGGCCGGTGAATTTCAAGCTTGGAGGCCATCAGGGAATGTTTTAGTTGAAGATCAACCGACTCGGTATTACGAACACGAACACCTTACAATTTATCCTGCACAAATAAAGAGTAGTAAATGACAGAAGGTAGTGCTGCTGGGCCAAAAGTATTGGGTTTCAAAGATATTTTGTTTAAATATTCGCTTCTTCCCTTTATTTGTTCTCGATTATTTGTCATTGGTGCCCTTGTCGCCTCAAAGATTATTGTCAATAAAACCCACCCTACTTATTCAAGAACTCTCTTAGTGAATAAGCAGGGAATGTTCTCCTGGGACGCTGGTTACTACAAGTTAATTGGAAGCACAGGCTACGGCCTAAAGTCCTCAAGTGTTCTCAGATTCTTCCCGTTGGATCCATTAATAGCTCATGTGGGTTCGACGATAAGTGGAATAAATGCCGGAGATTGGATGATTTTAATCTCAAATGTTGCGACATTATTGGCCTCTGTGCTGATCTTTAGGTTAGCTAAATCCGTGCTTCCACTTGAGGTTGCCAAAAATGCCATTTGGATCTTCTTTTTGCAGCCTGCATCGTTTGTATTTGTTATGGGATATTCGGATTCTACTTATGTATTTTTAGAGTGCGCAATACTGCTCCTATTGATGAGAAAGAACCCAAATATCTTTTGGCTGTTCGCCATTGGCTATCTTGCTGGTTTGACCCGGCCTACTGGCATATTGCTAGCTGCACCGATTGTCTGGGTAGGGTTATTTGGAAACGGAAAAATATCCTTTTCATTTAATCCAGTTAGACTATTTAAATTCTTATTTGCTTCAACTGGAGCAGTATTTGGGATGCTTACTTATTTGATTTGGGTGAAAATTCGGTTTGGTGATATGTGGCTTCCGCTCAGCATACAGACTTCTTCAGGGCATCGAGGAGCATTTTCAGACCCGTTTACCGATATTTACTCTAACGCTCTTGGTATTTTTCATGGTCATATCGGTGAGGCGCTCCATACCCCTTGGATTTTTTTGGCGGTTTTGCTCGTGGTGGTGACTTGGGTAAAACTTCCCAGCTATTGGGCCTTTTTTGTGACCGTTACCCTTGTAGCAGTTCTAATCTCTCACAACCTAGATGGATTTGAGCGCTATATAGGTGATCTGGTTCCTTTCATGATTGCCGCAAGTTTATTGATAACTAGGAGTAAGATTAAAGGGTTGCTTCTAGGTGCTGGTGGCATGATTGCGTTTTTATATGCTGAGCTGGCATTTTTAGGGCTATACATACCGTAAATTAATGACAATAAGTGATTTAGAATCGAAAGGCCTCAAGCAGACATGACATTATCCGGCTCAGACCAGGATAACAGCCAAATTTGGGATCATGCCAAGGGTCAGAATAGTCTTCCCGTGGTAATTGGTGGCGCGGGACCTGCCGGACTAACTGCGGCGATACTGCTGCAAGATAATGGAATCAAACCTGTGGTTCTTGAGAGCGATGACCTAGTCGGAGGTATTAGCCGCACAGTCTTGAGGGATCAATGGCGTTTTGATATTGGTGGTCACCGGTTTTTTACTAAAGTCCCTGAAGTTGAGGCATTATGGAACCGAATTCTTCCAGATCCTGAGGAATTTTTGGTCAGACCAAGGCTTTCAAGAATTTTTTACGACGGCAAATACTATATGTATCCACTCGTTATTACTCAGGCGCTTCGAAATTTGGGGATTAAGGAAAGCTTTCTATGTTTAATATCGCTGTTAAAGGTGAGAGTTATCCGGCCCAAGGATTTGTCGAACTATGAGCAATGGGTAGCATCCAGGTTTGGTTGGAGACTGTATCGAACTTTTTTCAAAAGCTATACGGAAAAAGTATGGGGAATGCCTGCAAGTGAAATTCAAGCCGATTGGGCTGCTCAACGAATAAAAAACTTGTCGATTACAAATGCCGTGATGCATGCGCTCACCATGACAATAAATAAACTCTGGCTCACAAGAAAACTTAAGCAGTTATTAGGTGGTTCGGACTCTTCTCAACAGAAGGTCACGAGCTTAATCGAAGAGTTTCATTATCCTAAACTTGGTCCTGGCATGATGTGGGAGCGAGCAAGTGAGATGGTAATGCGAAACGGGGGAGAGGTGAAGCTGGAGACTAGGCTGAGTGAGATTAATCATGCCAATGGTATGGCGAGTCAAGTTTCTTATATCGATAAAGTTGGTCAGAAATTAAGCATTGAAATATCCGGTGTGATTTCTTCAATCCCGCTTTCTGAACTCATCATGATAATGAATCCACTTCCGCCTGAAGATGTACAAAAGGCGGCTAAAGGACTGAAATATCGTGATTATTTAACCGTTGCATTGGTGGTGCCATGGGAAGCTGGTTTTCCTGACAACTGGATATACATTCATGATGATGAAGTAAAGGTTGGCAGAGTTCAAAATTATGGTTCTTGGTCAAAAGATATGGTGGCACCTGGCACTACTTGTTTAGGAATGGAATATTTTGTTTTTGAACATGATGACTTTTGGGAAATGGCAGACAACGAACTTATAGTTTTTGCCATTCATGAGATTGAAAAGTTGGGCTTAATCGAAAAAGGATCGGTTGAAAGGGGCTATGTGGTCAGAGTCCCAAAGGCTTACCCCACATACGATGAAGCATATTCAACAAATGTGGGGATGATCAGATCCTGGTTAGAAGAAAATGTCAAAAATGTATTTGCAGTGGGTAGAAATGGGATGCACCGGTACAACAATCAAGATCACTCCATGTACACGGCAATGTTGTCTGTGGAAAATCTCCTTGGTGCTAGTCACGATATTTGGTCAGTTAATGTCGAAGAAGAGTATCATGAGGAAGTTAAATCAAATGGCGGTTCGAGCGGCACGGGAAGAAGTGCACCACTAAAGATTCCCAGCTAAACTCGAGTTTTCAAAAGGATAGAAATTTTGGTGGTAGTGGCTCTATTGGTTCGGATCTCAATGTCAGGAAAATTGTGAATTGACTACAGTGACTAATGATTCACTCTCAGCTGGATGGTTTGTCGATCGTTCATACGGTGAAATTCCACCTAGGAAAGAGCTCGAAACAACTCCTGGCTTAGTCAAGAATTCAAAGATGTTTTATATATTTTTGGGTCTCACTGTTATTTTTGGTCTCACTGTGCGGATTCTTTATGTTGCAACTTCTAAGTGGAATCAAGGTCCTCCTGGAGGGGATTATTACTACTATTACAATTTTGCGATCAATTTTGCGGACGGACATTTCCCAGTTGTTCCTGGAACCAATATCGCAACAGCAAGCCATCCGCCACTTTGGCCGATTGTTCTAGCTATCGGAGACCGATTCGGCCTTGGGAGTGTTCACGACCAAAGCATCATAAACTGTGTATTAGGTGCTTTGGCCGTCGGGGTAATCGGGTTAATTGGAAGAAAATTGGGTGGAGCTACAACTGGAATAACAGCAGGCTTAATTGCTTCGATTTACCCAGGTTTGTGGGTATATGATGGAACCTCTTTGGCTGAACCAACCGAAGTGTTGTGTTTCTGCTTAGTGTTATTACTTGCCTATCGATACTTCGAGAAGCCCTCTAGCTATAGAGCAGCAGCTGTTGGTGCGATGATTGGTTTGTTGGTATTAGCTAGATCCGAGCAGATTTCCCTATTACTGCTCTTACTCGCTCCGCTTATATTCTTCAGGAGAAATATGAGGTGGAAGGAGAAATTAATCCAGTTTGCAGTTGGATGCGTGGCAGCGGTTAGCGTATTTTCGTTTTGGTCAATTCATGTATTTTTAAGTTTTAAAAATCCGGAGTTTTTTTCGACTCAAAGTGGTATTACATTAGAGACTGCGAACTGTTATGCAACATGGAACGGTCCATTTACTGGATACTGGAATATTGGTTGTGCAACTGATTTAGTACCCAATGGTGACGAATCCCAGGCCGATAGTTATTACCGATCAATTGCTATTAAATACATCGAAAATAATACTTCTCGGCTTCCATATGTTCTGCTAGCCAGAGAGGGAAGAATGTGGAATTTCTGGCAGCCTTTTCAGCAGGCTAATTTAGATCAAACTGAAGGCTGGACGCATTATGCGGCATTGAGTGATATATGGTCATACTGGCTGCTTTGGCCATTTGTAGTGGTCGGACTCATAGTGGTTAGAAAAAGAAAACTTCCCCTATCTCCACTGTTTGCTCCGATAATTCTGACCATTTTGGTGGCCGCGCTGATATATGGCAATCAACGTTATAGAGCGAGCGCCGAGGTTGTTTGGGTACTTTGTGGGGCTGTAGGATTGCTTCAGACCGCCACCTGGCTTTCCAAGAGTAAAAATAGTGATCGCAAATAGGAGTTCAATACGTGCAACTGATCAATCTCGATGAAAAAATAGATTCAGCTGTTAAAGCCCGTAAATTAAAGGACACAATTGGGTTATTGCGAGCATTTACTTTAGAGCAAAAGGATCCTGATTCATTTTATGGACTGCTTGCAAAAGACGGGGTTTCAATGCTTAAGCGCTACACCGATTTGAAAGGCAAGACTGTTATCGATGTAGGGGGCGGAGCAGGTTATTTTACAGCTGCATTTTTATCTAGTGGTGCCAGATGCGTGGCAATTGAGCCTTTTGAGGAGGAACTTCTTTGGCGGGGTATTCCTAAGTTTCCAGCCATTGTGGGAGATGGGTATAGATTACCAATTCGCAGCAGTTCTATTGATATTGCATTTTCATCCAATGTTCTAGAGCATGTAGAAAGGCCATGGGAGTTTATGGATGAGCAACTTCGGGTAGTAAAACCCGGTGGCTTGGTTTTTGCATGTTTTACGAATTGGTACTCACCATGGGGCGGGCACGAGACATCTCCTTGGCACCTCTTAGGTGGGAAAAGGGCACTTGAAAGATATGAAGGCAAGTACAACAAGAGAGTTAAAAATAGAATAGGGGAGTCTCTATTTCCAATTCATATAAATAGTGCTTTGGATTACTTGTCTAAAAAGCAACTTTCAGGAGATATAAAAGTCCTGAATGTCGCACCTCGTTACTATCCTGATTGGGCTAGTTTTATCGTGAAGATTCAAGGTTTAAGAGAGGTGATGACGTGGAATCTAGCGATGACAATCCAGAAAAAGTAGATTTCACTGTTCACGATAGTTCAAAAGAAGAACTGATTGAACTTGTGAAGAATAGTAAAATTAAGAGAATATTGATTCTCTCGTGGAGAGATTTGGATGACGTTGAATCCGGTGGGTCAGAGCTACATGCACACCAAATTGCCACAAGATGGGCCGAGGCTGGTCTTGATGTCACTTTTAGGTCTTCGACGGCATATGGATTGCCAAAATTTTCCCATCGGAATGGATATCGGATTATACGTAAATCTGGACGGTATCTAGTATTTCCTAGAACCGCTCTAAGTTGGTTAGTTTCAGCAAGCGGGCACTATGACGCGGTTGTAGAAATATGGAACGGGATGCCGTTTTTTTCAACACTATGGGCGTCCAAACCAAAAGTAGTGGTGCTGCACCATGTCCATGCCGACATGTGGCAGATGGTATTACCTCCATTTTTGGCGAAAGTTGGAAACATAATCGAAGAGGTAGTAGCACCAATTATCTTTCGAAAAGAGGCGATTATCACTCCTTCTGAGTCGGTAAAGTCGGATGTTTTAAATAGGATGAAGTTTAAGGACTCTCAAATCAAGATTGTTCATCCGGGAATGGATCCTTTCTTTTACTCCACCCCAGATCGTAATGCGAACCCAACGGTTATAGCAGTTGGTCGATTAGTTCCAGTTAAGCGTGTTCCATTGTTGATTGAGATATTAAAGGAAGTGAAAAAAACAGTACCTGATTTAAGGGCAATTATCGTCGGTGATGGATTTGAGAAGGAGATAGTAATTGACTCAGTTAATAATGCAGATGCTACTTCTTGGATAGCGCTGAAGGGTCGTGTGAGTGACCAGGATCTTTTAGAGCTCTATCGCAATGCTTGGCTCCATGTCAGTGCTTCCTCTAGAGAAGGTTGGGGTCTCACAGTTCTAGAAGCAGGCGGCTCTTATCTTCCTTCAGTTACCTTTAACATTCCTGGATTTATGGATTCGGTAATAGATGGTGTTTCTGGATATTTGGCCCAAGATCCAAACGATATGGCCGTAAAAATTGAAATGCTACTAAAAGACACTAAGCTTCGTGAGAAGATGGGGGCAAAGGCTAATGAGTTCGCCAGGAAACTTACTTGGGATCACACTTCATTGGGCATTTTCAAGGAGCTTGAAGAAGTATCTTTGTCCAAGAAGCGTTGAGTCATTAAGTGGTAAACCACCAAGGCGATTATGGCAATCCAAGTTAGTGTCCCTCCTAATTCAAAGTTGGAAGGCCATCCATCTCCAGGCAGATAGTTAAAAAGTAGCTGCATTCCTGCGACGTAAATGCCAACCATCAAAATTAAAGCAAATATTACTTTCGATAATGATCTGGAGGTCTTAAGTACATTGAGCGAGCCAAAGGCTAGTACCGCTGCGCTCAGTCCAGTTAATGGAGTTGTAAAGATTGTCACCGCCAAGCCAAAAGCTAGGGAAAGTCCAAGCTTCTTTTTAGTTGAAAGTAGTTTGAGATTAAAGAAAATCCTGTCATCGAGTGTAGGCGCATCGACAGCATCATAGGCGCTAACATGGCGAGATCTTCTAGTAAACAAAAGAATTACCAGGCAAAGTGCGACGAATATAGCCCCAAGAATGAGCGATAGCCAAACATAGGATTGCGGAGCGAAGTAAAAATGAACATAAAGTGTTTGTTTTCCTGGCGGAGGTTTAACCAACCAACCGTTTGCATAGCCATCAATTAACGTGGATTGACCTAGCACCTGGCCATTGCTCAAAGTGGCGCTCCAGCCCTTATCTTGTGATTCGCCTAAAACCAACCAAAACGGCTGTCCATTGGAGACAATTTTGGCGTTATAACTTGTAGCAGTCGAATTCAACATTGTGCCCAGGGCAGTCTCTTTAGGTGAAGGTGCAGGAGCGATTTCTCCAGGTGAGACAATAGTTCCAATGCCCCCGCCAGGTGCCGAGTCCAATGTGACGCTGTCAAGGTTTATTCCGGTGTTAGTTGGTGGGTTGCCTTCGACAATCGCGTCTCCTGGTCCCATGGAAACCCCAGTATTTGAGTTGCCGCATCCAATGAATGGAATTTCGCCGCCGCTGCTGGCCTGGGTGGTTGTTCCTTTGAGTTCAACTGAGACTGGGACTCCATTTACAGTTAATAAATTTGAATTGCAGCTTGTAGGCAAGTTAGTCGGGACAGGAGGCATTGTTTCGCCCGGAATGCCTACCTCAGCAATTCCAACAGGCATTACGTAAAAAGGTTGATTAGGCACATCTTGGCCGTAAAACTTCTGCACGGAATCAATGGTGATTCGAATTCTTCTCCCAGTGATGGCGGGAAAATTAATACTCATTGATACCGTGTGGCCAACAGGATTTTCGGAAGTTACTTTTGGAAGCTTGATAAATCTGAGCCCTTGTTCTGTGGAGAGAGTAATTGAGGTTGGCACACTGTGGTGATTGTCAGCATCGACTACAAAATTCAGATGTGAAAAGCTTGTAGTATTTGGTAGGTCCAGTTCGACCCATGCGCCGATCTGCTGGTTTAAACCTGACCCAGGAGACCATGAGGTTGAACTATTCCCATCAAATGCCATTGAAGCTCGTGAATCAAGAAAACCGGGAAGTCGACCCGAGGACCTGGCCACCATCCCTGATCCGTTAGATCCTGGTCTGCCAAGTATTGAGTCCACGACTTCGTCAGGTGTCGAAGCATTGATAGCCACTGTTCCAGTTACTGCAAAGGTTCGCTCTGTAGGCAACCAGATATCTCTAGCTAAAGTCGCCTCTGGATCTGGTCGTGGAGGCACGGGTCCAACCCTCCAGCGATTTAGAACTATTGAGAGGCGATCATTATTCGACGCAGTGCCTAGGGTTTGAAGCAGGTCTATAGGCGTTCGTACTACTTCAACAGCTTTAATCCCAGAGATTCCGACCTCAGAAAATCCGACATCGGTTACTCCAGTCTTATTTCCGGTAGTTGTTACACCGTCGATTGTTATTCGAAGTGTCGTAAATGATCTCATTGGGAAATTGATAGTTTGGCCTTTTGGAGTCCGTGACTCTGCTCCTAAACTGGCGGTAATTGGACTAGATCCGTCGAAAGTAATAGTGACTTTGTTAATGCTATAAATTGGCGTTCCGTCTAAAACTTGAGTAAGTGTAATGTGATTTTCCGTTACCGGATTTATTAGACTTACTTGCCACCACTGGTTCGTCGAATATGCATCCAGAGAGTACGCCCAAGAAGTGTCGGTGTTTCCATCGAGGGCCATTGCCGGACGTTGGTAAGGTTCGTAACTTACCTGGTTTCCATAAGCCGAGGCTTCAACGGAGGCAATCCCATGTAATTCAGTTACAGTTTGTGCATCAGAACCGGCTTGTGGGAATAGATTGAGCGGAGCATTCGAGTAGTCTGTGGGATTATTCGTTTCAGTAGCAGTCTCGGTATATCCCTGAACGTCCTGAATTGTTCCAGCCCACCTTCTAGCTGATTTTCTATTTGTGTCCGTAATAACAAGATCTGCTCCTTTCGAAGCCAGACTTTTGAGTTGTTGTTGCCCCTTTGATGAGCCTGCGTAAGTACCGGAATAAAAAACAGTCGGATTGCCGGCCAAGAGTCCTGCTGAAGATGAATTCACCAACCCGGATCCACCACCGTCGATGATTAAAGGCATTGAAGTCGACTCTGCCCTTACGATTGGGCGCGCATTTGGAACCGGAAATACTTCAAGGGGCGCTGGCCAAGGGGCATTTGGGGGAAGAGAGAGCTGTTGTTGTCCGAATAAAACGAGTGTATTTGATTTGGCCACATTTGGCACTGGCTTGCCAAAAGGAATTGGACTAGACAGTCGTTTTGGGTTCTTGGAAAAAAGCTGCCATGTCTGTTGTGGCTCTGGCAGTCCATAGTCTTCGTATGCCAGATTTGACTGTAAAACCATATCGCCAGCACTAATTAAGCGAGCCATATCCCCGTAAGTATTCGGGTTTGCTACGCCTTCTTGTAAAGGCTGGTCGATGGCATCTTGCAAATCGACACTTGCAGTAGTCCCTTGCGGGAGTTGTTCTCTCTCCACCGAGTCTCGACTCATGATCCCAGGCAAAATGGGGTCAATAGTGGTTCCAAAACGATATACAGCCGTGTCGGTTCCTGGCTCGACAAGTACCCTAGTTTTGTTAGTTTGGCTATCTAGATAATTTGCAGCTTGGTAGTAATACGAAGGAAATGTTTCAGGATGTTGGTACTGGGGTGGAATAAGTTGGCCATCCCATAGCGCAGCAAGATTTAACACCAGAAGAGCTAAAACCGCAATAAGAATCCTTTTATATTTCTTTAATTGACCAAGAGATCTACACTTTGCGTAAAGTGCTTCCATCCCACAACCAAGCAAAATAGCCAGGCTCAAAATTATTAAAGGAGTGGCCCTGTCTGTTGAGCGGAGTGCAAATCCCGCGGTCGTGTTGAGCATGAACCACGAAACAGCTCTGCCCCAAATTGACGGAGAAGAAAACGGGTGCGTGCCTACACTTGCCACTAAACCGGTGAAAAGTAGGGCAATAAAGAACCCCTTCATTTTCCACTTTATTCGTACCGCGGAATAAATTGCTATGGCTGGAACGGCAAACGAGACGAGGATCAGCCAGATATGTTCTTGGTAACCCACGGAGGAGGGAACCCAACTCCCAAGAGCACTCTGACCGTAGTAGAACCAGTAGCCAAGTCCTCTTATAGCCTCAGATGCCAGTGACGTAGAGGCAACTGCTGGCACGGTTTCAGTGAACTTTAAGATATTTAAGCCAAATCCAGCTTCAACCCAAAGAGCAACTGCCCACCATATCGACACAGCCAATGTCAGCACTGCAATCCTAAGAGCTACAACCAGGGCTTTTAGAGGTTTTATCTCCTTTGAGAAGTAGGCGGCATAAATTAACCAAGCGACAGGACCAATTCCTACATAGATGATGGAGCTTCCGTTTGTTCCGCCTACTACTGCAACTACCAGGGCAAATGCTGCCGGATATCTCCATTTCCCCTTGTGGGCCGAGAGTACGACGAAAGCCATCATCCATCCAAGAGCTGACCAAGTAAGCAAAATATCTGAAATTCGGTTGAGATATTGAAGCGAATACGGCGAGAGCATGTAAAAAAATGAGGCTACAAGTTGAGTGGATCTACCCAGTTTTAGCACTCGCGTAAATCTGTAAACACCAAGTCCGGCAAAAAATAACAGTGACCCGGTCCAAATACGTTCTGTAAACCAAATCGGGCTTCCAATTGTAGTGAAAAGCCAGTAAAAAGGGGCAAGGGGAAGTAGATAGCCAATATGTTGGTGGGTCACCGTACCTAAGGCATTAGTGGGATCCCACATCTGTGATGACTGAACTAAGAATCTCCCTGGATCGGTAAAAAGATACAGCTTATTGTCAGCTGAAACTACGCCAGGTTGGTTGACGAAATTGGGTATATAGGCAACAAGAAACATGGCAAATGGAATCCATGACCTTTTCTCTTTCCCTGTCTCTTTGACCTTGGGATCGTCAATATGTTCTAAAACATTAGAGACAGATATTTTTTGCGCCTTTCAATCAAATGTTTACCTAGCTGCTAAAACTCTAATTAGCCTACACTTTTATCGTGCCCAGGAGTAGGTTATATCCTCGAAGTAGCCATCTGGGCGCGACTAGGTATTAATTGAGCGGTAACATTTCAAAATGCCGAAAATGACAGGTGAGAGACCAGTTCAAGAAGCAACTCCGGATTCAGTACTGGCACTTCATAGTGCTGGCTACCGTGAAGTTGAAGCCAGAATAGGTACCGGGTTGGTTCTGGATTTAGGATGCGGGCTCGGATTTGAAAGTGTGAGACTAATAGGTCCAGATAGAAAGGTTATCGGAATCGACTATGACCACAGCGCCGCATTAAATGCAACCCAAAGGTTTGGTAACAGGGGTTTTAGGGTTATGCAAATGGACTGTTCCAGATTAGGAATTAAATCTCATTCCGTTGACTGGGTATCATCTTCACACTTAATCGAGCATTTCTACCAGCCAGCAGGCCATGTTGCTGAAATTGCAAGAATAATGAAATACGACGGCACCGGCTTCATCTTGACGCCGAATAAACCTTCGGACTTTGAAAATCCGTTCCATGTAGTCCTTTTTGACCGTGATGAACTTTTTTCCCTACTAAGTCAGCATTTTGAAGATGTTTGGGTTGGCGGTCTTGATGCAACTCAAAGGGTAAAGGATGAAATCGCAGAGAGAAGAGCGAAAGCCTCAAAAGTTTACGCTGTAGACAAGTTTGGACTAAGGCATAAAATGCCAAGATCATGGTGGATTTGGGCTTACACTCGACTGCTGCCACTAGGACAAAAGGTTATATATCGATCCGGTATGGGAGGGCTCACTGGCATTACCGATGAAGAGTTCTTTAAGAGTGATACTGCCGATGAATCAACCCCTGTTCTTTTTGCAGTGTTTTCTAAGCCAAAGATTCGAAAAGTAGAGTATTAGGAGCTTCAAGACGTACACACTGGGCCTAACTGGAGGCATTGGATCAGGCAAATCAAGTGTTTCAGATATTCTGCGGGAACTAGGAGCAGTAATTATCGATGCCGACCAGATCGCCAGAGATATTGCAAAACCCCATGGGCGAGCTTATGGCGAGATCGTCGTTGCATTTGGATCAACAGTACTCAAAGATGATGGCCTTTTAGATCGGGAAAAGTTGGCTGAGTTGGTTTTTAATGACTTGGAAGCAAAAAAAAGGTTAGAGGCAATCACGCATCCTAAAATTGGCGCTGAGATCTTAAAACTACTGGCAGATGAAGCTACAACCGACCATATCGTTGTACTAGATATCCCACTTTTGATCGAATCGGGGGGCAAGAAAAGATATCCCGTCGATAAGATACTGGTTATCACAGCTCCTGTTGAGGAGAGAGTGAATCATTTAACTAGTTCTAGAGATCTAAGAAAAGAAGACATATTGGCTCGAATGAAAAATCAACTAAGTGACGATGAGCGTGTTAGTCAGGCAGACTACGTGATTGCTAATGACGGCACATTAAGTGATCTACGAACAAAAGTTTTCAATTTTTGGGAGCATTTTTCCAAAAATGCCTCGATTTGAAGTAATTTCTCCCTTTAAACCAAGCGGAGACCAACCAAATGCAATAGCAACACTAAGCAAGGGAATTGAATCGGGTAATCGTTTTCAGACTCTTAAGGGCATCACGGGATCTGGTAAAAGTGCAACAATAGCATGGACTATTGAAGCACTTCAGATGCCAACGTTAGTTATGGCACCCAACAAGTCCTTAGCAGCCCAGTTAGCTGGCGAACTTCGAGATTTTTTTCCTAAGAATAAAGTCGAGTTCTTTGTCTCTTATTACGACTATTACCAGCCAGAAGCATATGTCGTTTCTTCTGACACATTTATAGAAAAAGACGCTTCAATCAATGATGAAATCGATCGACTAAGACACAGCGCCACCACATCGCTTTTGTCTCGAACTGACACCATAGTTGTAGCCTCAGTCTCTGCTATCTATGGACTCGGGTCGCCCGAAAGCTACCAACAAGGGATGGTCCGAATTCAAAAGGGAGATTCAATTGATATAAGGATGCTTCTTCGCCGTCTTGTGGATCTTCGATATGTGAGAAACGATGTAGTTCTTTCCCGCGGTAGTTTCCGAGTAAAAGGAGATACCTTAGAGATTCAAAGTGCCATACAAGACAGTGTTACGAGAATTTCATTTTTTGGAGATGAAGTGGATGCCATCACTAAAGTTGATCTCTTGAAGGGAATATCGCTTGAAGAACTGGACGAAGTCGCAATATTTCCTGCCACACATTACACAACAACCGAAGATGTATTAAAGAGAGCAATCAAATCGATTCGAAAGGAACTAGACGAAAGACTAAGGACTTTCCAGAGCCAAGAGAAATTACTGGAAGCCCAGCGTATCGAAGTCAGGACCATGCGCGACTTGGACATGATTGAGCACTTAGGTTACTGCGGTGGAATTGAGAATTACTCACGCCACTTAGAAAATAGGCAAGCAGGCGAAGCGCCATTTACTCTCCTGGACTATTTTCCAAAGGACTACTTGGTGGTAATAGATGAAAGTCATGTAACAGTACCTCAATTAAATGGACAGTACGCAGGCGATAAGTCGAGAAAGGAAACTTTAGTTGAACATGGATTTAGACTTCCATCTGCTTTAGATAATCGCCCGCTGCGTTTTGAAGAATTCATTAATAAAATCCCAAGAGCAATATATCTCAGTGCCACTCCAGGTCCTTATGAACTTAGTCATTCAGACCAAATAGTAGAGCAAGTTATTAGGCCCACCGGGCTACTTGATCCAGTTGTTGAAGTTAGACCCACTACCCACCAAGTGGACGACCTTGTAGAAGAGATTCGAGAAAATACAGGGTTTGGATTTCGAACTTTAGTCACTACGCTCACTAAAAAGATGTCTGAAGACCTAGCTGACTATATGGCAGATCTGGGTTTAAGAGTTCGCTATTTACACTCCGATATTGGAACAGTTGAGCGGATTGAACTCCTTCGAGATCTTAGGAGGGGAGTTTATGACGTACTCGTTGGAATTAACCTGCTTAGGGAAGGACTGGATCTTCCAGAGGTAGCACTAGTGGCGATTTTGGATGCAGACAAAGAAGGATTTCTTCGCTCTGAAACTTCTTTGATCCAGACAATTGGGAGAGCGGCGAGAAACAGTCGGGGGAAAGTAATCATGTATGCCGATCGAGTAACTAGATCCATGCAAGCTGCAATGGATGAAACTACAAGAAGACGGACCATACAAGTCCTCCACAATGAGGAAAATGGCTTAAGACCTGTGAGCATTCAAAAAGAGGTATTGGATCTCGTCGAGCAGTTTGGAATTAATGTCCCTCATGATCAACCCAAGGGACGAGGAAAGAAACAGGTTAAGATTGATTTAGGGTTTGGATCAAGAAGTGTTGGTTCCTCTATTTCTGAGATGGAGGTAGAAGTTTCTAGGTTAGAGGACTTGATGAATGAAGCAGCGGAAGCACTCGAGTTTGAAAAGGCAGCATTTATTCGAGATGAACTATTTTCAATCAAAGCCCTGTTGGAGGATTTAATGACTGATAGTTTGGACCAAAAGGCTCCTCCAAATGGATAAAATCATAATCAAAGGTGCAAAAGAGCACAATTTAAAAAATGTTTCACTAGAGATCCCACGTTCATCACTCACTGTAATTTCAGGACTTTCCGGTTCGGGCAAATCGTCTTTGGCTTTTGACACTCTGTATGCTGAAGGACGCAGGCGATATGTTGAATCCTTGTCCGCTTATGCTAGACAGTTTCTTGGACAAAGCGAGAAACCCGATGTCGATTCCATAGAGGGACTCTCACCCTCCATTGCCATTGATCAAAAGACTACCTCGGCCAATCCAAGATCGACCGTAGGTACTATTACGGAGATCTACGATTACTTAAGGCTCTTATACGCACGAATTGGGTTGCAACACTGTCCAAAATGTAAAACCTTGGTAGGCAGGCAATCGCCCCAAGAAATTGTCGACTCCATAATGAGCCTGCCGGAATCTTCCAGAGTCCTAATTGTCTCACCTATTGTCGAAGATCGGAAAGGATCCTATTCCACCTTGGTAAAGGATCTTTTCAAACAAGGGTTTTCCAGAATCAGGGTAGATGGTCAGATACTAGAGTCCAATTTGGCCAAAGAAGGAGAGATCGATCTGGCTAGATACGAACAGCACCGTGTAGAAGTTGTTGTCGACAGAGTCGTGATTAAAGCGAGTGTTTCAAGGAGGCTTTCAGAGTCAGTTGAAGCGGCACTCAACTTGAGTGGGGGCCACCTAGAAGTTGAGCTTCTTTCTAAAGGCGAAGTAGAGGTCGATGATATCGTAGAAAAACTTCGCTACTCTCAACATGCTGTATGTCTCTCTTGTGGGACTTCCTTTGAGGACTTAGCTCCAAGAATGTTTTCGTTTAACTCGCCTTATGGTGCTTGTAGCGACTGCAGTGGACTTGGAGTCAGGATGGAAGCAGATTTAGAAAGAATTATAGGGCATCCATCTCTATCAATTGAAGAGGGAGTTTTGCTTCCCTGGAATTCAGCTCGTGGAAGCTATTATCTGCACGTGATCAAGAGCCTTGAATCACCCAACAACATTCCTACAACAATTCCTTGGTCAAAGTTAAAAGCGGCACATAAAAAGCTAATACTTGATGGATTTTCCTCAAAGCCAATCACAGTTAAATTCAAAGGTCGTTATGGCACCAGACGTCACACAGTCAATCAGTTTGAGGGACTTAAACGTTGGGTAGAGAGAAAATACCAAGAATCTGAAAGTGAGGGCGGCAGAGAGTATATGAGCCGCTACATGACCAACGTTGTTTGTCATTCATGCAATGGAACCCGGTTAAAGCCAGAAGTACTGGCAGTCAAAGTAAAAGGTCTTTCAATTGCTGAGCTTTCTCTAATGCCCATCGACGAACTTTATGAATTTTTCAAAAGTATTAAGCTAACCCAAAGAGAGGCTCAAATCGCCGACCGACTTCTTAAAGAAGTCTCAAACCGGTTGCGCTTTTTGTGCGAGGTTGGGTTGCAGTATCTCAATCTCCATCGAAGTTCTGGCACATTAGCAGGAGGCGAGGCGCAGAGGATTAGATTAGCTTCCCAGATTGGATCAGGATTGACTGGCGTTCTTTACGTGCTAGACGAGCCATCCATTGGTTTGCACCAAAGAGATAACGCCCGTTTAATTGTAATGCTTCAGCGTCTTCGGGACTTGGACAATACGGTCGTGGTAGTTGAACACGACGAAGAAATTCTCCGTTCGGCAGATTACATAGTTGATGTGGGACCAAGAGCAGGAGAACACGGCGGAGAGATAGTAGTGGCAGGAGTATTGGAAGAAATCATTAAATGTGAATCTTCAATCACCGGACAGTATCTAAGTGGTACTAAGAAAATCGCCATCCCGAAACGTAAGTCTAAAGATCCTCTCAAGTACCTCAAACTAGAAGGAGTGAGTGCCAACAATATAGATTCACTTGAAGTTGAGATACCTCTAGGTTTATTTGTGGCGGTCACCGGCGTCTCAGGATCTGGAAAATCGACTTTGGTAAACTCTGTTCTCCTAAAAGCACTGGCTAGATACTTAAACGCAGAAACTAACGAGTCAATAAGATTTGATCATCTAGAAAAACTATTTATATCTGGAATAATCGACAAGATAATTTCTATTGATCAGTCTGCGATTGGTCGCACCCCTAGATCTAATCCAGCTACTTACAGCGGAGTATTTGACCATATTAGAAAGCTTTTTGCCTTGACACCTGAGGCCAGGACGCGAGGTTATCAGCCAGGAAGATTTTCTTTTAACGTTACAGGTGGGCGCTGCCAGGTTTGCCAGGGCGATGGCACGATCAAAGTTGAAATGCATTTTTTACCCGACGTCTATGTGAAATGCGAGGGTTGCGGGGGGTCTCGCTACAATCGAGATACCTTAGAGATTACTTATCGTGGCTACAGTATTGCCGATGTACTAAATTCGCCAATTGATGATGCCCTCGAGATTTTTGCCAACCACCCAAGCATTGCACGCATTCTTCAAACTCTGGTTGATGTCGGCCTCGGGTATGTCCGTCTTGGGCAAAGTGCGCCTAGTCTTTCAGGAGGAGAGGCACAAAGAGTGAAGCTCGCTAGTGAACTCGCTAAGCGATCTACTGGATCAACGTTCTATGTTCTAGATGAACCCACCACAGGTTTGCACATGGAAGACGTTGCGCGCCTACTAGAGGTATTGGAGCGTCTAGTAGCTACAGGCAACACAGTCCTCGTAATTGAGCATAATCTTGATGTGATTAAAACAGCGGACTGGATAATAGATTTGGGACCTGAAGGCGGGATAGGTGGTGGTCAAATTGTGGCACAAGGAACACCTGAAGCTGTTGCTAAGGTTAAGAAATCCTACACTGGTAATTACTTAAAAAAGGCATTGGCTAAAAAGTAACAATTCCTTGTTTTTTTGTCGGATTTTGAACTTGTCGTACCTAGAGGCCTCTTGGTTATGAGAAACTTATCAGGTGAGTAAAAGATCCCAAATCCAGATGACTTCTAAAGAAATACAAGATTACTTATCGCTTCGCAATAACATGGCGATAGCAACTCTTGGACTAGATTCAATTCCGCACCTAGTGGCAATGTGGTATGGCTTTTATTTGGATGGCACACTGGGATTTTGGACATTTGCTAAATCTCAAAAGGCTATAAATATCAAAAGAAGCCCAGTGATTACTTGCATGGTTGAATCGGGTGAAAGTTATTCCGAGCTTAAAGGCGTTGAATTTGTAGCTGACGTAGATTATTCGGAGTCCCAGGAGGAAATAATTGAAATTGGAAGTTCGATTTACGAGAGATATTTCGGTCCTCTAGACGAAAATGGAATTAGATCAGTTGAGATGATGTCAAAAAAGCGAATTGCAGTTAGAGTGCACCCAAGGCAATATGTATCGTGGGATCATTCAAAGCTCGGTGGGAAATATTAGAAATTGGACAAAACCGCCCAATAGCTCTGGAAATTAATTTCTATGAAAGGTAAGATGCACATATGGGTACGATGATTGAATTTCCATCAAACGGACAGAGCGCCTCTGGCTATTTAGCTGTTCCAGAGGCGGCAAACGGCAAAGGTGTTGTCGTAATTCAGGAATGGTGGGGTTTAGTGCCTCACATCAAGGATGTTTGCGATCGCTTTGCAAAAAAAGGATTTACGGCACTGGCACCGGACCTTTACCACGGCGCGTCAACAAAAGAGCCTGATGAGGCAGCTAAGGCAATGATGGCTTTGAAAATGGATACCGCAGCTAAAGATATGAGCGGAGCCGTAGATGAGTTGATTCGACGCACTGGAAATAGCAGTGTGGGTGTTACTGGTTTTTGCATGGGAGGTGGGCTGGCCCTCGTGCTGGCAGCTAAAAGAGGTGATGCCGTATCGGCGGTAGTGCCTTGGTATGGCTTGATTCCTTGGCCCGAGGCAAAGCCGGACTATTCTCAAATGAGAGCTAAGGTTTTGGGGCATTATGCAGAACTGGATGATTTTGCCTCAAAAGAAGCTGTTGAGGCCCTGGGCGACGAACTGAAATCGTCTGGGATTGAAGCGAAATTGAAGATATATCCAGGAGCTCAACACGCATTTTTCAATGACACAAGACCAGAGGTTTACGATCCTGAAGCTTCGAAAGTCGCTTTCGAGGAAACCATCGAATTCTTTAATCGGGAAATCCCCTGATTAACTAGGAAATTCCTTCTTGCTTTCCGCAAAGTTTCTAAACGTTGGTTAATTCTGGCATACCATAGAATCCATGTCAGAAAGATCTAGAAACCTACCTCGAAGAAGCTGTCTCTCCGTCCCCGGATCTTCAGAGCGCTTTTTGCAAAAAGGTCCCACAATTGAAGCGGACATGACCTTCCTGGATTTGGAGGATTCAGTTGCTCCATTAGAAAAAGAGGGTGCCAGAGCCAAAGTTGTAGAGGCTATTAAAACTCTTGACTGGGGTGAACGAGTGATGTGTGTCCGAGTAAATGCTTGGGATACGGCATGGACTTATGGTGACGTAATTGAAGTTGTAGGCAATGCGGGGGAGCGCCTCGATGAAATTATGATGCCAAAGGTAGAGTCAGCGGCAGAAGTAATTGCGATGGATCTATTACTAACACAGATAGAAAAAAATGTGGGTTTGCCGATCGGGCACATAGGTATTGAAGCACAGATCGAGACTGCAAGAGGTCTGATAAATGTCGAAGAGATATGTGCATCATCTTCTCGGATGGAGACAATTGTTTTTGGTCCTGCTGATTTCGCTGCATCCATGGAAATGCCTGTGTTAACTGGTGGTGTGCAGATTTCTGACTATCCTGGGGATCATTTTCACTACGTGTTTAACAAGATTCTCATGGCCGGACGAGCCAATGGGCTCCAAGTAATTGATGGACCGTACTTGAAGATTAAAGAGCTTGATAACCTGCGAGATTATTGCATGAGGACTAGGACTTTGGGCTATGACGGGAAGTGGGCTCTCCATCCTGACCAGGTAAAAGTTATCAACGAGATCTACTCTCCAACGCAAGAGCAGTTTGACAAAGCCTGGGCAATACTGGAGGCTTATCAAGTTGCCACTGAAACCGACCGGAAGGGTGCGGTGATGTTTGGGGACGAAATGATCGATGAAGCTAGCCGAAAAATGGCACTTAAGTTTGTGACCAGAGGTCAAAGAGCAGGACTCAAGCGCTCCTAGGGCAGTCCGAGAGCGCCAATAATGAAAAGAAAGCAACAATCGTTGCAAAAAAGCGTATAAAGTAGATGGAAAGCGAATTCTTGCTGAGACGCTTTTAGGTAATTTTGTTAGTTGCATTTAGAATTCTGAAAACTCTGGAGGATATAGAAAGATGACGATAACTTCGCCGCGGCGAGCTGTCTCTCCTGAAGGCGAAAGCTATGGAGGACAACTGGAAGGTCATCACCAAAGCGACAGTGACCACGGAGGACACGATCACCACGGACCTACAGGAATTCTAAAATGGCTAACTTCGACCGATCACAAGGTGATTGGGATGAGTTACACGATCACTGCTTTAATATTTTTTGTAATTGCCGGCCTTTTGGCTGAAGTAATACGTTTTCAACTTAGTGCGCCAGATTTGCATCTGGTAAATCAACATCAATTTGATGAGTTGTTTACAATGCACGGTTCGCTAATGATTTACCTTTTTGCCGGACCTATTGCCTTCGGAGGCTTTGCTAACTACATCGTGCCGCTCCAAGTAGGTGCCCCAGACATGGCATTTCCGAGACTAAATGCTCTTAGTTACTGGCTTTACTTGTCAGGTTCGTTAATTATGGTCAGCGGCTTTTTGAGTGTTGGCGGTGCAGCTGACTTTGGGTGGGTTGCGTATGCTCCACTTTCAAATGCTGTCAACTCTCCGGGAGTTGGACCCGATCTTTGGATAATTGCCTTATTGCTTACCGGATTTTCAGCTATTTTTACTGGGGTCAACATAGTCACCACGGTTTTCTACCTCAGAGCACCTGGAATGTCAATGTGGAGGGTTCCAATTTTCACCTGGAACATGGTTGTCGTTGGGCTTTTGATACTGATTGCTTTCCCAGTGTTAACCGCAGCGCTGGTGATGTTGTTTTGTGATCGTCACTTTGGGACTCACATTTTTGATGCGACCCATGGGGGAGTGCCTTTACTTTGGCAGCATTTATTTTGGTTCTGGGGTCATCCGGAGGTATATATCTTAGTTTTACCCTTCTTTGGGATAATGACCGAGATTATCCCCGTATTCAGTCGCAAACCGCTATTTGGTTATAAGGGAATGGTTGCTGCCACAATTACCATCGCAGGACTTTCTACTGGTGTGTGGGCACACCATATGTTTACCACTGGTGCGGTTTTGCTACCTTACTTCAGTTTTGCAAGTTATTTGATTGCAATTCCGACAGGTATTAAGTTTTTCAACTGGATTGGGACCATGTGGCGCGGGTCGATAAAATTCGATACTCCAATGCTTTTTATGACTGGATTTTTACTGGTTTTCCTTTTGGGCGGCCTGACTGGGATTTTACTGGCCTCTCCACCTATTGACTTTGCTACGCATGACACATATTTTGTCGTGGCCCATTTCCATAATGTGATACTCGCCTTCGTCCTTTTTGGTGGCTTTGGAGGAGTTTTCTATTGGTTTCCCAAAGCAACTGGCAAAATGATGAATGATAGATTAGGGAAGATCTCCTTTTGGTTAGTGTTTGTTGGGGTTTGGAGTTTGATTTTGCCTTGGTACTGGCTTGGTCTTCGAGGAATGCCAAGAAGAATTGCAAGCTATAGTCCGGCTTCGGGCTATGCAACTGCCAATGAAATTGCGACTATTGGTTCAGCCATAATTGCCATTGGAGTCGGTTTAATTGTAATCAACATAATAATTTCACTGATTTATCCGACCGTTGCTGGGGATAATCCATGGGATGGACATACTTTGGAGTGGTATACATCGTCACCCCCACCCTCACACAACTTTACGAAGTTGCCGCCAATTAGGTCCGAAAGACCTGTGTGGGATATCAATCACCCGGATGCAACCACCATTATGCACAATAGGCATAAAAAGGAAAAAGTGGCTTCAGCTGCAGACTAAATTAAGTGCGGACGGTGGGATTTGAACCCACACGCCTTGCGGCACCGGGACCTAAACCCGGCGCGTCTGCCAAATTCCGCCACGTCCGCTTAGCTCATTAGATGATAGCAACTTTTTCGTGCCCGAAATCAATAGGGACAGTTTTTATCTAGAATGATTAATCTATGAGCATTTTTTCTAAAGTCCTTCGAGCTGGAGAAGGCAAAAAAATACGGCGCCTCGGGGAAGTGGTGCCTTTAATTAACGATTTAGAAGATGAAATGCACTCCTTGTCAGACGATGAATTGAAGGGAAAAACTGCGGAATTCAAAGAACGTCTGGACAATGGTGAGTCACTCGATGACATCTTAATTGAAGCTTTTGCTGTTGTTAGAGAGTCTTCAGACAGGGTAATTGGGCAACGGCATTATGACGTGCAGTTAATGGGTGGAATGGCGCTGCATTTTGGATGGATTGCCGAAATGAAAACAGGTGAGGGGAAAACACTAGTTTCCACGCTTCCCGTCTACCTCAATGCCCTGAGCGGAGATGGTGTACATGTAATTACTGTGAATGAGTACCTTGCCTCACGAGATGCTCAGTGGATGGGAAGAATCCACAATTTTCTGGGTTTGAGTGTTGGAATAGTTAATTCCCAAGTCATCGAACCTGAAGAGAAGCGTCGCGCCTACTCATGTGACATTACATATGGAACGAACAATGAATTTGGCTTTGATTACTTGAGAGACAATATGGCACGTCAGCTAGAAAGCAAAGTTCAAAGAGGTCATTATTTTGCAATTGTTGACGAAGTTGACTCGATTTTAATTGATGAGGCTAGAACCCCACTGATTATCTCGGGTCCATCTGAGGACTCGTCCAAGCTTTACTATCAATTTGCCGCGATATCGCGTTCCCTTAAAGAGGGGGCGGACTATGACGTGGATGAGGATAAGAAGAGTGTCTTCCCTACTGAGGAAGGTATTGCAAAGGTTGAAAAGTCTTTGGGACTAGACAACCTCTACGATGACATGTCCACTAATTTGGTTCTGCATCTAACTCAAGCATTGCGAGCAAAAGAGCTCTACACCAGAGACCGTGACTATATTGTGCAAAATGGTGAGGTGCAGATAGTTGATGAGCATACGGGTAGAATCTTAGACGGAAGACGGTGGTCTGAAGGTCTCCATCAAGCAGTTGAGGCTAAAGAGCGAGTCAAGATTAAGGACGAAAATCACACTTGGGCCACCGTAACTTTGCAGAACTATTTCAGAATGTATACAAAGCTTTCGGGAATGACAGGAACAGCAGAAACCGAAGCTTCAGAATTTTTAACCACATATAAGCTGCCCGTTGTACCTATTCCGACACATTTGCCTTTAGTGAGAGAGGACAAGCCCGATGTAATCTATAAAACCGAAGATATTAAGTTCAAAGCGGTTGTAAAAGACATCATGGAAAGATACGAAACAGGTCAGCCAGTTTTAGTAGGTACTGCATCGGTTGCTAAGTCAGAGCAGTTATCATCCTTATTGGACAAGGAGGGGATTCCTCACCAGGTATTAAATGCAAAGCTGCACTTTAGGGAAGCTGATATTGTGGCGCAAGCAGGAAGACTTCACGCTATTACGGTTGCCACAAATATGGCTGGTCGAGGAGTGGACATTTTGTTGGGTGGCAATCCTGAAGGCTTGGCCGAAAAGGAATGTCTTGCCTTAGGTTTAGATGAAGGCAGTGAAGAATACGCTTCTAAATATGAGTCACTTTTGAAACAATTTAAATCTGAATGCGAGTTTGAAGGATTCAAAATTAGAGAGCTGGGTGGTCTCTATGTTTTGGGATCTGAAAGACATGAGAGTCGCAGAATTGACAATCAATTAAGAGGTCGAGCAGGTAGGCAAGGAGATCCAGGAGAAAGTCGCTTTTATCTCTCATTGGAAGATGATCTCCTGAGAATATTTGCAACTGGAGCTGTTAGTTGGGTGATGGATAAGACCATCCCAGATGAGATGCCTATTGAAGCCAAACTTGTAACTCGATCTATTGAACGAGCTCAGACCAAAGTAGAGGGTAGAAATGCTGAAATTCGAAAAGATGTTCTTAAATATGACGAGGTCATGAATGAACAGAGAAAAATCATTTATGAATTAAGGGATCGTGTACTTGCTGGAGAAGATCTTTATGAAAAAACTCTTGGATTAATTGAAGATGCTTGCGTCAAAGTTACTGATTCCGCCTGTCCCTCCGAATTCGAAGAGCAGTGGAATCTAAGCCAACTTATATCAGCCCTTCGCGAGTATTATCCAACTGGTTTTGCTGAAGAAGATTTGGCAAAGGCTAACAATACTAGCCAGATTAAAGAAAGCATTATTGCTGAGGCCTTGGAGTTTTATGCCAAAAAAGATGAGGAGTATCCTGGGGGAGACGAGATGGCAAGGGCAGTCGAGCGTGACATCATGCTCCAGGTGATTGATACAAGATGGAGAGAGCACTTATCTGAGATGGATTACCTCAGAGAAGGTATTGGTCTTCGAGCAATGGGCCAGCAAGACCCACTTGCAGCTTGGCAACGCGAAGGTTTTGAGATGTTCACTGCACTTTTAGGAACCATTGACGATGACTACCTCAAATATGTCTTCCATGTTCAGGTTGCAGCATTAGCGCCCATGCATAACGAAATGCCAGATCTCTCTAAAGCCTCTTACTACTCACCTTCGGATACCCCGGGTGATTCCTTGTCTCAAATTGAGCCAGAAACTATGGAAATCCCCACAGCAATGGGTCCAAACGAGTCTAAGCCAGTTGATCCAAAAGATACATCTGGCGAGAATGTTACGGTAAAAAAATCTGACCGGGAGAAACTGGGTAGAAATGATATTTGCTGGTGTGGATCGAATAAGAAGTTTAAATTCTGTCACGGAGCTAGATAGAAGCATTGGCAAATCCATTAGACGCAGAACGCGTAAAAGTCTTAAATGATTTAATAGAAGATCTTGACAGGCGTGCCACACTGGCGAAGAGGTTCCTCGGTTACTCGGAGGCCAAGAAGAGACTTGAATTACTTGAAGTCGAAATTGCTCGCAGTGATCTATGGGATGACCTCGAGACGGCCAAGTCTATTACCACTGAGTACAACGCGACGAGAGATGATATCGAAATTGTTGACAATCTCTTTAGACAAATTGCTGACGCCAACGTTTACATTGAATTGATCAAAGAGGAAGGTGGGGAATTACTAGTTGATGAGTTGAGTAAAATAACTCATCAACTGAATTCTCAACTGCAAAATTTGGAGATTCGCTCACTACTATCAGGTGAGCATGATGAGCAAGATGCAGTAGCTGAAATTCACGCTGGAGCGGGAGGAACTGATGCTCAAGACTGGGCTGAAATGATGTTACGTATGTATCAACGATGGGCCGAGAGGCGAGGCTTTGACTTTGAAATTGATGAGATCACTGAAGGAAGCCAAGCCGGAATTCTTTCAGTGACCTTTATCATTAGAGGAAGATTCGCATACGGGCTTCTTTCAACAGAACGAGGTGTTCACAGAATGGTGAGAATGTCACCCTTTGATTCGGCCCATAGAAGGCATACCAGTTTCGCATCCTTTGACGTGATTCCTCTCCTAGATGATCCAGGTGAAGTGTCAATTGATGAGTCTGAACTTCGAATCGATACATATAGGTCATCAGGTGCAGGTGGTCAACATGTCAATAAAACAGATTCGGCAGTGAGGATAACTCATCTACCGACTGGAATTGCAGTGGCATGCCAAAATGAGAGATCCCAGCACCAAAATAAGGCTAAGGCCATGCAGATATTGGCATCTAAATTAGCCGAATTAGAAAGGGTACAACATCAGGAGAAATTGAATGCTATTTCAGGCCCACAGAGTGAAGTCGCTTGGGGAAGTCAGATAAGATCATACGTTTTGGCACCTTATCAACTTGTGAAGGATCTAAGAACCTCCTTTGAAGTGGGCAATGTTGCTGGAGTTTTGGATGGCGACCTCGATCCATTAATTGAATCATTTCTGAGTTGGAGAAGGTCGGAGAATAGTCAATAAATTCCGAGATAACTAGGACTTTTAGAGTTTTATCCTTGTTTGCCTTAAATTTCAATCATTGAGATGATACAATTTAGCTAATGTCTATAACTCGTCTGAGTTATTATTTTTTTGGTTTTTGTAATTATGATTCGATTTGAGAATGTCTCTAAGTCTTACAAAGGAACTGCAAAGGCACTCAATAACATCTCTCTGGAGATAAATAAGGGTGAGTTTGTGTTCCTTGTTGGTCCGTCAGGGTCCGGGAAAACTACTTTTTTGAAACTTCTCTTGCGCGAGGAAAAGGCCGATGTTGGTCAAATCTGGGTAGCGGGACGTGACTTAGGCAAACTGCATCATTGGAAAGTTCCCTTTTTGAGAAGAAATATTGGATGTGTTTTTCAGGATTTTAGACTGCTTCCGAACAAGACAGTATTTGGAAATGTCGCATTTTCTCTGGAAGTCATCGGGAGATCTAAGCATGTAGTTGATGCAAAAGTTCCGCAGGTTCTTGAATTAGTTGGGTTATCGCATAAGGCCAATAGTTTGCCAAACCAACTTTCAGGTGGCGAACAGCAGCGAGTTGCGATTGCAAGAGCTTTTGTAAATAGACCTTTGATTCTTCTGTGTGATGAACCTACTGGCAATCTCGATCCGGCGACTTCACAAGGAATCATGCGGTTATTGGATCGTATCAATAGAACAGAAACTACAGTTTTAATGGCTACCCATGATGCAAGCATTGTGGACACAATGAGACGACGAGTTATTCAGCTTGAAGCTGGAGAGTTGGTTAGAGATCAGTCTCGCGGTGTATACGGCCTAGAGGACCCAGATCTAGCAGGAGAACGACTCACAGGTGCAATTCGAGCAGTTACGAGTGGAAGTGACACCGATGAACTTGTAAAAGGAAGAAAACGTATACGTAGGCAAGTTTCAGATGTTGGACTAGCAAGCATAAGTGAAGAAGCAGTTCCAGAAAAGGTAGATTGAGATGCTTTCAATAAAGCGTGCCTTGCGCGATACGTTTATAAATCTTTGGAGAAACGCCCAGTATGCACTCGCTGCAGTGTTAACCGTTGTGGTTTCACTTTCTCTAGTTGGTTCGGCTCTTGTAGTGAGACAAGGGGTGGCAAATGCTACTTCGCAGTGGTCTCATGGAGTGGGTGTTCAGATTTGGCTTAATGCTAATGACGCAAATTCGGAGGTTTCATCAATTGGATCTGCGCTTAAAGCGTCGCCTTTAATTGCAAGCTGTAACTATGTTGACCACAGCCAGTCATATCAGCTCATTAAGCAGGTCTTTGCATCTCAGCCTGACATCGTAAATGTCTTTTCAGTCCAGACTTCACCCACAATTTATCGTTGTGTTTTGACTAATCCTAATGATGCGCCTGCAGTTTTTAAAGTGTTTCACGGTCAACCAGGTGTGAGAGATGTGAAATACCCGAGCCAAGCGATACATACAATGGAACAGATTACGTCTATTTTGCAGCTAGCTCTATTAGGCATGGCTGTGCTGATGCTTGGAGCTTCGATTGTCTTGATATTTATGACCATTCGATTAGCAATTTATTCAAGAAGCCGTGAAGTATCGGTTATGAAATTGGTCGGAGCCACAAATTGGTTTATAAGAATTCCATTTATGTTGGAAGGATTATTTGAAGGCATATTTGGTGCAGTGTTAGCTGGAGGGGTAGTATTTGGAATTCGATCAATTTTGAATTCTGTAGTATCTAAAACCGATGCTTTAGGATCGTCAACTTCCAATGGTCCTTCTCTGCTTCAAGCAACGGTTGCAACTCCTCATGATGCATTGATGTCAGCTATTGTTTTGGTTTTCGTAGGTGCTGGAGTTGGGGTATTTGGTTCATTTGTGGCTGTAAGACGCTTCTTGGATGTCTAAGTAAACTCGCACTCCACTTATAAGTGGGCAATCTAATGTGGCTGTAAGACGCTTCTTGGATGTCTAAGTAAACTCGCACTCCACTTATAAGTGGGAAATCTAAGGACTTTAAAGTTACTGAAATAGGCTTTGGTTGAACATTAGCATCGATTTACTGAAAAGGTTTTCGTTGCAACTGAACCAAAATTAGTGATTGAAATATTGATAGGTCTCAGTGATGTAAATGTAATTGAGGCTAGCGAAGGTAACTGCGGAATGAGATTAAGAGTAACGAATTTCCAAAGTTTCTTCTCTCAATGAGTGCCATTGATGCTAATTTATCGCGCTGAAGGTCCTAATATTGAGGGTATTCATTTTTTTCGCGTAAATAGCCCGAGTCTATTGCCCGTTGGATCTGTGAAATAGGCATACCAACCTACGTTAGGGATTTCTATTTTGTGCATTACCGTATTTCCCCCATTGGCTTCAACTTTTGCCAAATCAGCGTCGATATCATCACTGTCTAAATAAACAGTCACACCGCCTATCTTATTGTTATCATCAATATTTGGAAACCCTCCCCTTATATTTCCTGACTGCCAAACATTGTAGTTTTCTCCCGGCATCTCTATGGTTTGGATGTTCCAACCAAATGTCTCGGAATAGAACTGTGAAGTTACTGCTTGGTCTTTGGTGACGATATCGATATGACTAATGTTTCTATTATTCATTTTATTGCTCCTGCTCGTTTCGTTGTTACTGGAGGGGTGGCCTTCGGAACCTTGTTTAGGTGCCGTAGGTCTATATTCTGTAGTTAACCTTTACTTTAGAGAGTGTGTCGGTGAACTTGCAGACATCATTAGGAACAGAGTTTAAAAAGTACAATGAAAATGCTCATTAGAATCAATACCGAGTTACTTTACCTGCCGTTGATCTGGAAAGCCAAAGTATGAACTCTCGATTATGACTTCGTGACTTGTCTCACGGCTCATGTCACTGGTCTCTTAGGGGTGTTCTGATGAAAGTCTAATAGCATGATAAGGGATGAAAAACCCAAAGACACTTTAACTATGAGTATTGAGTCATAAAGACTGCTTTACCAATAGTTTCTCGAAGGACAAATTTCTCTGATAAATTATGCGCAATACTTACAAGGGAGAAAAATGAAGGGCGTTGTTTTGGCTGGTGGATCGGGAACTCGACTGCAGCCGCTTACAAATATCACTAACAAGCACCTGCTTCCAATATTTGATCGTCCCATGATCTCATGGGCCATTGAAGCTATTGTGAATGCTGGAATTACTGAAATTATGCTGGTCACTGGTGGGACGCATGCGGGTGAGTTTTTACGACTCTTGGGAAATGGTCATGCTAGTGGTATTGACCGCTTAAGTTATGCCTACCAAGATAGGCCAGGGGGAATAGCTGAAGCCCTCGGTTTAGCGGAGAGATTTGTTGGAGACGAGCCCACTCTAGTGATGCTTGCTGACAACATTGTGGAAAACTCGATTAAACCAATGGTGGATAATTTTCTCAAAGACCCTGTTGGAGCACGTATTCTCCTTTCTAAGGTGGAAGATCCAATTCATCTGAAGCATCTTGGCGTCCCAAGATTAGATGCAGGGGGCAAAGTAACTGAAATTGTCGAAAAACCCTCAGATCCGCCTTCTTCTTTCTGCGTTACCGGCATTTACTTGTACGACCCAAGTGTTTTCCAGATCATTAAAACCCTTGAACCCTCAGGCAGAGGCGAACTCGAAATTACCGATGTAAACAACTACTTTGTTAACCAGGGCAGTATGGCTTATGACATCCTGGAAGGATTCTGGGGTGATGCAGGGGAATCAATTGAGGCATACTGGTCTGTGAATGACTTTGTTCGTTATAACTCTGCCAACAAACAGGGTTAGCATATAATATGAACTTACTGGTAGTAGGTTAAGTAAATCTTTTAACTCTTTGGTCAATTTATCCGATAGAAAATACATGCATGGCATTATGCGTATTTTTAGAGGAGACTGTTATGAGGGATTTATCGTGCGAGAGCACAGATTTAGACGTCGGTGAAGGAGGATTTACGCTTGTAGAGCTACTTGTAGTGATGCTTGTAATATCCATTCTTTTGGCGATAGCTGTTCCAACTTTTTTTGGAGTTATTTCAACTTCCAAGCAGACTGCTGCTGAAAGCAATACGACAAACGTATTGATTTTGGCCCAGACTATCTATACCAACAATGTGGGACAGTATTTAGATACTAATTCTATGGTCAATAATTTAGCGACAGATTCATCTGGATTGACATTTACTAGTGGGTCTTCTACCAGCGAGAATAACGTGTCTGTTGTAACTGGCACCAGCGGGACTCCTACGGTTTATTCATATGTTTCAATTGCAGATTTGTCAGGAAATGGCAACTGCTACCATATAATTTCTACCCTCCAACCAATATCGCTTTACCTTGGTAGTTCGGGACCCACTACGTATGGCAAAGGAACTTGGTATGCATATGAGCGGGCACCGACCACGGGAAGTTTAACTTGCTCGGCTTCAACTCCATTTGTTTCGACGACAACGTCGTGGAAGGGATGGTCCGGACACGGATTTCCGTAATACCTGGCAGAATTGTAGAAAATTAACTGAATTAGTCTGGTCGACTTTTTATTTGATATTTGACCACTTAATGTTGTGGCGACATAATAATTACACTGGTTAGGATAATTTATTTCTGCTAAAGGCTTGAGATTAGCTTGTCGATAAGTAGAGTGTGACATTTGGGATACCTGCCACATTTAGAAATAGAAAAGCCTCGAAAACCTCAGTTCGACGTTTTTCAGTGATTTTTGCAGTATGTCTATTTGTATCTCTTATTACTTCTATTTTTATAGTTAGCGGTATTGGTTCTCCTTCTAAAAGTGCAAACGCTAATGTAGTCAACAACTATGTGGCATTAACCACTTCGGCAAGCCAGTCAACACTCAGTAGGTTTGTCAATGAAATTGCCAATCTTCAACATGTCAAAAGTAATGAAATTTCTCTAGCAAATACTCCTAGTAAAAGCCACGTTGATTGGTCCGTGAACTCAGGAAGTATCGGAGGCAGCCAATGGGTATCAGTTGCCATATGGGGCGACGGTGGAAATTGTAGTTACTATCTGGAAAATAATACGAATTCAGCAATTTTTGGAGCTGGAATTGGTAAGTGGATAAGTACTCAAGGTCCGAACTTGACCTCTTGTGACGCAAACGTAGCTCCTCCTTTTGGAGTTTTATGGAGCGGGTGGCAGAAGATCTCCTGATTTAGTTTGTTATTTCGCAAAAGCTGCTACAGCAACCTGTTTCCACCTGGAATAATCCACTTTGCCACTTGGACTTCTTTCGATGGAGTCAACAAAAAGTACTGTTCTTGGAGCTTTATAAGCGGCTAAATGTTCTCTGACAAAAGCAATTACATCCTCGGGAGGGACCTGCAAATTGCTGTCCTTCAATTGGACTACAGCTGATACAACTTCACCAAATCGATTGTCGGGAATTCCAACTGCTATTGCATCAACAACATTCGGGAATTTCTTTATTATCTCTTCGACTTCTTCGGGAAATACCTTTTCTCCACCGGTATTTATACAAACCGAACCTCTGCCCAAGAGGTGGATTGTGCCATCTACATCTACAGTGGCATAGTCACCGGGAACGGAAACCTTACTCCGTCAATTACTGGAAACGTCTTACTAGATTTCTCTGGATCTTTGTAGTAGCCAATTGGGTTCCGACCCTTTAGAGCTAGACGACCAACTATATTCGAACCCTTTTCGATCAAATTATTTTCCTCGTCGATAACAACTGCTCGATCGCCAAGGGTGAAAGTAGCCGTAGGCTGAGCTTTAATGCCACTAGAAACACTTGCTCCCAAGCCAAGTGCTTCAGATGAGGAGAATAAATCTGCCAACAGAAGGGTTGATTTGTGCTTAAGCAGCCCAGTTTTAGTTTCTTGGCTCCACATAACCCCTGACGAAATAATGGCAAACAGTGAAGCTAAGCTCCACTTCGCGGGATTTTGATCAAGCTCAGCAAGTATTGGCTTGGCGAATGCGTCTCCTACAATTGCCAATGTCTGCACACCTTCTCTATCAATCGTGTCAAGGAGCTCTACGGGGTTAAACGCTCTAGAATTTAGAGTTACCACCGTTCCACCTCCCATGAGACAGGCAAAAGAAGTAAAGGCCCCAGTTCCGTGCATAAGCGGGCACGCTGGCACATGAATCGTGCCGCGCTCCTTTAATTGGGCGGCTATATCACTTGGGGTCGACTCCGCTGCCCATCTGCGAAAATTCGAGTCGTTTAGATTTGCAAATAGGTCATCCTGGCGCCACATTACGCCCTTTGGCATGCCGGTTGTGCCACCGGTATAGAGAAGGTAAAGATCATCACCGTTTCGTCCCCACGACGGAAAGAATCTTGAAGGGTCACTTTTGGCGATCTCATGATAATCTATCGCCCAATCAGGCTTTTCTCCGCTACTATCATCAACCCATAGAAATGCCTTTACAGTAGGAACTTTGTCTTTAATTATCTCTATTTTTTCGGAAAATATGCCATGAAATATAACGGCGCTAACTTCAGCATTGTTCCATAGGTAAATAAGCTCTTCGTCTTGATACCGATAATTTGTATTGACAGGTGCTAGTCCGGCTTTAAATATTGCGTAAATTGACTCTATGTATTCATTGGAATTATAAAGATACTGAGCTACTGTGGATTGCCTGTCTGGCACGACTTGACACAAATATCGTGCTATCCCATTGGCACGTCCCTCCACTTCAGCCCAGGTACGACTATCAATACCATGTACAAGGGCCGGAGAATCGCCTAAGGCGTCTGAGATTGCATCCCATAGGTCAGCTAAGTTCCAAGAGGTCATTGAATCTCCTTATATGAAAAAAACTCTTCTGTTTTGTGATTTGCCATGATTTCACCGTATCATGGCCTAATGGAATTTAGCCTGCCTGGAGAAAATGATCCAATTCGCCAAGAAGTTAGAAAATGGCTGGAAGCCCATCCAAGCCCCACAGCTGAAGAATTGGCTGCCAGTGGTCTTGTGGCGCCCCATTGGCCCAAACCCTACGGCAGGGAGGCCGATCCAATATCCCAACTCGTTATTGACGAGGAACTGAGAACCGCAAAGGTCTCTAGGCCATCGAATGCAATTGGGATCGGATGGGCAGGTCCAACTATTTTGCACGCTGGCACAAAAGAGCAAAAAGATCGCTATCTCATGCCAATTTTAAGTGCTCAGGAGATTTGGTGTCAGCTATTTAGTGAGCCAGGTTCCGGCTCAGATCTTGCTTCTTTATCCACAAGGGCCTACCTCGATGGAGATAATTTTATAGTAAATGGTCAGAAGATATGGACAAGTTTTGGCCATATTGCAAAATTTGGAATACTGCTGGTAAGAACCAATCCTGAAGTAACAAAACATCAGGGAATCAGCTATTTAATCTGTCCAATGGATGCTCCTGGGATCACGATTCATCCAATTGTCGATATGACTGGAATGCACACTTTTAACGAGGTGTTTTTTGATGATGTCCACATTCCAGTTGCGAACTTGGTAGGGGAGTTAAACCGTGGATGGGAACTCGCTAAAGTCACTTTGGCCAATGAGAGAGTTTCTCTTTCATCAGGCGGAGTTCTTTGGGGAAATGGTCCGGTAGCTAGAGATCTAATAGACCTAGTCAAACTAACTGGTGGCTGCCAAGATCCACTTACTCGTCAGGAATTAGCAAAGGTCTTCACAGAAGGTGAAATTTTAAGATGGCTTAGTTTGAGACTGATCAGTGCAGCAATTTCTGGTCAAGAGCCCGGACCAGAATCAAGTGTGAGGAAAGCCCTTGGAGATGAACATGGGCAAAATTTAATGCAAGTTGCGAAATCAATGGCTGGAACCTCTGGAATGGTCGATGTTGGGAGCTTCCCGGGTACCCTTAGCCCATTTCAAAATGCCATAGGTTATTGGAATCTTGGTTTTCTATTCTCTGCGGCCCTGACCGTAGGAGGTGGAACGTCAGAAATACAGCGCAATATCATTGCAGAAAAGACCCTTGGATTGCCAAAAGAGATGGACTTTGATGCCGATAGGCCGTGGAATGAAAGAACTGGCGGATAACTTTCTAAGGTTTTGTTGCCCGATTGATTCCTTCTTGAATTAGTTTTGCAAATTCCCTGGGATGAGAGATGTGGGCTCCGTGGCCCGATTTTTCAAATTTTATGACTTGTGAATCAGGGATGGTATTGCCCAAGTAGATTGCTGCTTTTTCATGTCTAGGCGAGCTTTTTGCCCCATAACCCACAGTCACGGGGATGGCGATATCTTTCGGATTAAAAGGAGCCCCACTTCGGAGTTCGGAAAGATCACTTATTAATGCTGGTCCTTCGTCGAGCCTGTCGATGCGATTTTTTTCGCTCATCTGATCCCACCTGTCTCCAAGCATTGTCTTCATGAAGCCATTAACTGCTTCTTCAGGAGAGGGGGCTTGGGTGACTTTGGTGCCAGGCGTTGCGCCTTCTTGGTGCCACCAATCCAGCCAGGGCATGGGTGCTTCATAGATCACGGCGGATAAAACTGATCTCGGGAATTTAGAAGAAGCAGTAAGTGCAATTACGCCTCCGTAGGAATGGCCGACTAGTACCACCTTTCTGCTTCCGATTATTTGCATAAGGTCACTTAAGTGGCCCTCCAGACCCTTTGCGACCGGAGGATCAAGCTTTCTTGAGTCACCATATCCTCGTCGGTCATATGTTAAAAACTCATATTTTAAAAGGTATCTTCTGGCTAACGAGAAACTTTTTCCACGATCCATGGCTCCATGAACTGTAACCACCAGCGGAGGATCTCCTTCATATACTCTTGTCGATAAGTCTGATTTAACCATTTTTGATTCCATTTGATTCTTCATTACATTACAGGCTTTGTTGGCCGGTTCAAAAGTTTAGTAGCCTCAATACTATGGATCCAAAAAGTATCATTCCCCATAGGCCTCCTTTTTTATTTTTAGATGAAGTAACTTCGATCGAACCTGGAAAAGAAGCTAACGGCTATTGTAAATTAACAGTAGATGAGTGGTTTTTTGAAGGCCATTTCCCAAATCGACCAACACTTCCCGGAGTATTGATGGTGGAAGCACTGGCTCAACTGGGTGCTTGCGCAGTTTTGCTAGATGGGCGCTTCGCTGGAAAGTTGCCACTTTTTGGGGGAATTGACAGAGCTAGATTCCGGAGGCAAGTTCTTCCTCAAGATCAACTAGACCTAGAGATCACTATGACTCGCTTAGGGTCAAAAGGCGGGACGGGATCAGGACGAGCATCAGTCAATGGTCAACTTGCAGCTGAGGTAGATATTCTCTTTGTAGTAGTGAGTATGTGAGATTCTAAGTAATGCTTTTTGTTACGTGGAATGTAAATTCTCTCAGAGCTAGGTTAGTCAGAGTCACTAGTTTTCTCGAGAGAAATAAACCAGATATTTTGTGTATGCAAGAAACAAAAATGCAGAATGGACAGTTTGAGTCAATGAGAAGTGAATTTACAGCTCTTGGCTACAGTGTTTTTCACCACGGAAATGGACCTTGGAATGGAGTTGCAATAGCTACCTTGGTTAAAGATGTCGAGATTGTCCAGCGTGGATTTCAAGGCCAAGACCCTGATTTCGGAGTAGATCGCAAGGAGTGCAGATTTATTGCCGCCAGAGTAAATAGTTTAATTTCAGTTTCGGCATACATCCCAAATGGCAGAGAGCTTGGATCTATCCACATGGAAAATAAACTTGCCTGGCTCGATGCCCTAAAAGTTAATCTGGAGGCTCTTAGGGAAAAGTACAGTAACTGCCATTTTTTGGTTGAAGGGGATTTCAACATTGCGCCATTGGACAGTGATGTATGGGATATTGCTGCATTTGAAGGGATGACTCATGTATCGGAGGCCGAAAGGGAGAAACTGTCCAATCTCTTAAATAGCGGGTTTGTAGACCTGTGGCAGGAAAATGGGGAAGTTGGTAAATCAGGATTTACTTGGTGGGATTACAGGTCTGCCTCTTATAAAAGGGGACACGGCATGAGAATAGACTTGGCGCTTTACAGCCCTCCATTAATTCACGAGAATCATTCATTTTCCACTGAGCGAATATGGGTAGATAGGTCTGAGCGAGAAGGTGAGAAACCTTCGGATCATGCGCCACTTTGCTTAGATGCCCAACTCAATTAGCGAAGGGCAACTTGATTGTTGCTATTAGAGCACTGAATTTTGTATATAAGATTTTCACAATTTGTGCGATTAGATTCTGATTTTTTCTTGGAACTAAGTTCGTAACGGTTAATGGCGCTATCGCCCTAGGTGATTGGTAAAGTTTGAAGGCATGCATGGGTAAACTGGACTATGTGACAATTCCACCAACAGATAATGAGAGTAATTCAAACTCGCTTAGCCAAGGATTTTCTGGAGCTTTTGGACCAAACGCCTGGCTAATTGACGAAATGTTTGATAAATTTCGCAGTGATCCCGCTTCGGTAAGTTCCAGCTGGCAAGAGTTTTTTAAGGACTACCGCCATATTCCCGGTTCTCCGACAAGGGTAAAGGACCTCGTTGAAAACGCGAGTGTTCAACGAGTAGTGGAGGCTCGACCATTAGATAGTGTCGCTGTAAGTAAACCCTCTGTCGAAGGTGCAGTGCCGCTCAGAGGCGCAGCGGGCAAAATTGTCGAGAATATGGCGCATTCACTGGATATTCCAACTGCAACCAGTGTCAGAGACATTCCCGCCAAACTTTTGATTTTGAATCGAGCATTGCTAAACGAACGTTTGACGAGAAAGAGTGGTCCGAAGGTTTCCTTTACCCACATCATTGCATTTGCATTCATGAGGGCACTCAATCAGACAAGTGCGATGAAAAATGTATTTGTAAAAGACTGCGATGGGAAAGGAACGCCTGGAGTTTTAAAGGACTCATCTGTTGGCTTAGGTGTGGCAGTAGATACGAAGAAGGCAGATGGATCAAGAACATTATTGGTGCCTTCTATTAAGGGTGCGAACAACCTATCTTTTAGTGATTTTGTGGCCGTATTTGAAGATATTTTACGACGTGTTAAAACCAACAAACTAACCGTTGATGATTTTGCCGACACGACAGTCAGCATTACCAATCCGGGCACTATTGGAACGTCTCACTCCATCCCGAGACTTATGCCAGGACAAGGGGTGATCTTAGGAGTTGGTGCTATGGCTAATCCAACTTCTTTAAAAGGTGCCAGCGAGTTGTCCCTAGTGGACATGGCTGTGTCTCCTGTAATTACCTTGACTTCAACTTATGACCACCGAGTGATTCAAGGAGCAGAGTCAGGTGAGATGTTGGCAGTAATTGAAGCCTTGCTTATGGGGGGTTATGAGTTTTATGAAGAGATTTTCGAGTCAATGGATATCTCACTCAAACCTCATAAGTGGTCAAATGACGTTTCACTACCCCTAGAAAACGCTCAAGCAACACGCCAGATACGTATGAACTCATACCTAAGAAATATTCGTCATTTGGGACATCTCTATGCAGATTTGGACCCTCTAGGACTTAGTCCCACTAAAGAAGTAAGTGAACTTGACCTTGAAGGAAATGGACTGAGCATTTGGGATTTAGACAGGGCAGTAATTGAAGTAGATGGAAAAGACCCCATTAAATCCATCAAATTTGGGTCTTTGGTGGAAAAACTTAGACAGAGGTATATGGGCTCATTTACCGTCGAATACGGGCACATTGAAAACCCAGAAGAAAGAAGTTGGGTTCAAGAATCAGTTGAATCATTGGACGAGTTTTTTACTTCCTTAGAGAAAAGACGAATATTAGATCGGCTGAATGCCGCGGATGCTTTCGAGCAATTTTTGCAATCTAGATACATAGGACAGAAGCGCTTTGGTCTAGAAGGCGCTGAGTCTGCAATTTGTATTATTGATTCGATTTGTGAATTAGCTGCCAGTCAATCAGTGTCAGAAGTGATTTTAGGAATGGCTCACCGGGGAAGATTAAATGTTCTTGCTAACGTCATTGGAAAATCATATGAGAATATTTTTCGTGAATTTGAAGGTGAGGTAGATCCTGAGTCAGTTCAAGGTTCAGGTGATGTTAAGTATCACAAAGGAGCAACGGGGACCTATACCAATTTCAAAAACGAGAGTGTGAAAGTTTCAATGGCTTCGAATCCATCTCATCTGGACGCAGTTGATCCAGTCGTGGAAGGAATTGCTAGAGCCAAGCTTGATTTAGCGGATTTTGAAAGTAGTGATCCATCTGCTAATAAGGTTCTTCCACTATTGGTACATGGCGACGCTGCATTTGCTGGTCAGGGAATTATCTATGAAACTCTGAGTTTTTCGCAACTTCCGGCATATTTTACAGGTGGAACTATTCATTTAATAATTAATAATCAAGTAGGTTTCACAACTGATCCCAAATATGCAAGAAGCTCTACATACCCCTCCGATGTGGCAAAAACTACTCAATCGCCAATATTCCATGTAAATGGGGATGATCCAGAAGCCTGTGTAATGGCAGCTAGGTTGGCGTTCCTATTTAGACAGAAGTTCTCAAAAGATGTAGTGATTGACATGGTCTGCTACCGGCTCCATGGTCATAACGAGGGGGATGATCCAAGTTATACCCAGCCAATTATGTACCGAGTAATCAATGAGATGCGAAATGTTAGAAAGCTTTATACAGAGTTGCTGGTGAGGAAGGGGGATATCTCGATTGACCAAGCAGAGGCCGCACTAGACGATTTTCACTCAAAACTTCAAAAGGCCTTAGATGAGACTCGTCAAAGCGCGCCTTCAAAGCCAACTAATATCCCTATGCCCCCACCGGTTGAAGATCCCGAGGAAATAAATACTGCAATTGATGTGTCAGCTTTCACTGATCTAGTGGATCTCATCGAAAAGGTTCCAGATGGTTTTACAATTCATCCGAAATTAGAAAAGCAAATTGAAGCGAGAAAATCACTCTTGGATGATGGTGAACTTGATTGGGCAGCAGGGGAGTCCCTGGGGTTTGCATCGTTGGTTAAAGAGGGAATATCTGTGCGAATTTGCGGGCAAGACTCAAGGAGGGGCACATTTAGCCATAGACACGCCGCTTGGATCGACTATGAGAATGGTAACTCCTTCTATCCAATTTCCTACATGCGCAAAGAGTATCTTAGAAGAGGAGCCAAACCTGGAAAGTATCGAATTTATGATTCGCTACTAAGTGAGTATGGCGCCCTAGGGTTTGAATACGGTTACACGATTGGATCACCTGAGGCAATGGTTGTTTGGGAGGCTCAGTTTGGTGATTTTGCCAACGGCGCTCAGATAATCATTGATAACTTTTTGGTATCAGCTTCTGACAAGTGGGGTCAAGACTCTGGCCTAACTCTCTTCTTGCCTCATGGTTACGAGGGGCAGGGCCCAGAACATTCTTCGGCGAGAATTGAGAGATTTTTGACTCTTGCCGCAGGTGGAAATATGATTGTTGCACAGCCAACGACTGCATCGCAAATGTTCCACTTAATTAGGGGACAAGCAGTTGCCAGGCCAAGGCGACCTTTAGTGGTGGCTACTCCAAAATCACTATTGAGAGCAAAGCAGTCAAGATCTAAAGTCGAAGAGATAATAAAAGGGAATTTCAAGCCTGTAATCGATGAGAGTCAATTAGGGTCTGAAACGGTTAGTAATAATTTCGAGAATGTTCAAAGAGTAATTTTGTGCTCAGGAAAAGTTGCTTATGATGCCATGGCCGAGAGAGATCGGAGACAAAATGGTGCAACTCTTGATCTTCCTTCTGTTGTTGTAAGGGTTGAGAGACTTTATCCTTGGCCACGAGTCCAAATCAAGGAAGTATTTGGCAAATACGCGAATCTCAAGGAAATTGTTTGGCTTCAAGATGAGCCCGACAATATGGGGCCGTGGCCATTTGTGGCAATTCGAATACAAGATTTAGTGC